>JAJOJN010000087.1 GCA_021208565.1 Nitrincola sp. | reverse complement strand
GCTCATTAATGCCCACCCCGCGCCGACCAAAGCGCGCCGTTAACCAAGGTAAGCGCAAACGATCAATCAGTGGTGCCCAGAGAAAAGTTGATCGCGTAGGGCGTCGCGGCTAGCGCGAACAACCCTATATCGGTGCGACTGACCCCTTCATCTCTTAACCAGATCGACAGGTTAGAAAAAGACCAAAGGGGCAGGCAGACCACTGGAAAAAGCCCAGCGCGAGCAATGTCAGCATCCGCCGACGCGGTAGGGCTCAAACCATTGCTGCAGGCGAGAGATCACGCTCAGATTACTCACCCTTCTCGTTGGCTAGGAAGAACCAAGTATCCAGCACGGAATCAGGATTGAGTGATACACTGGATATACCCTGCTCCATTAACCAACGCGCCAGATCCGGGTGGTCAGAAGGCCCTTGACCGCAGATACCGATGTACTTATCCGCATCTTTACAGGCTTTTATCGCCATAGCGAGAAGCTTTTTCACCGCATCGTTACGCTCGTCGAACAGGTGAGCGATGATACCGGAATCACGGTCTAAGCCCAGTGTGAGTTGCGTCAGGTCATTTGAACCTATGGAGAAGCCATCGAAGTATTCTAAAAACTCATCAGCTAACAGCGCATTCGATGGGATTTCACACATCATGATCAAGCGTAACCCGTTTTCACCACGTTTAAGGCCGTTGTGAGCGAGCAGCTCAACCACTTGACGCGCTTCACCTACGGTACGAACGAAAGGCACCATGATTTCAACATTGGTGAGTTTCATTTCATCACGAACACGTTTTAGCGCACGACACTCCAGTTCAAAGCAATCTTGAAAGGTTTCTGAAATATAACGCGCCGCACCACGGAAACCTAGCATGGGGTTTTCTTCAGCAGGCTCGTAACGATCACCGCCGATCAAATGACCATACTCATTGGACTTAAAATCCGACATACGCACGATCACTTTCCGTGGATAGAAAGCGGCGGCAAGAGTGGCTATCCCTTCAACCAGTTTATCGACATAGAAATCAACCGGCGAAGCATAACCCGCAATACGACGATTAATAATCTGTTTAATATCACGTGGTTGCTGATCAAAGTTCAACAAAGCCTTCGGATGCACACCAATCATGCGATTGATAATAAACTCCAATCTAGCCAAACCGACACCGGCATTTGGCAAAGATTGGAAATCGAAAGCACGATCTGGATTGCCAACATTCATCATGATCTCGAACGGCAACACCGGCATGGATTCGACACTGCTGGTTTGATGTTCAAACGCCAGCTTGCCTTCATATGCGCGACCTGTATCCCCTTCAGCACAGGAAACCGTCACGAGTTGATTATTACTCAAGCGATCTGTGGCATCGCCGCAACCGACAATCGCCGGAATACCCAGTTCACGAGCAATAATGGCCGCATGACAGGTACGACCACCACGATTGGTAATAATGGCGGCAGCACGTTTCATGACAGGTTCCCAATCAGGGTCGTCATATCAGTGACCAGCACATCTCCTGGTTGAACGTCATGCATTTGATCAATCGAATCGACTACGCGCACTGGACCCGAGCCGATTCGATGTCCAATTGAACGGCCTTCAACAAGCACTTTGCCCTTTTCTTTGAGCAGGTAACGCTCCATGACCGCAGATGAGGTTTGGCTTCTTACCGTTTCAGGACGTGCTTGAACAATATAAAGCTCGCCATCGTCACCATCTTTCGCCCACTCGATATCCATGGGACGACCATAATGCTTCTCAATAATGACCGCAATTTTCGCCAAGGCTTCAACATCGGCATCATTGATACAGAAGCGATCCCTATCTTCTCTAGGAACATCAACTGTTTGCACAGCATTAGCCGTATTGCCATCACCGGCATAGACCATTTTGATCGCTTTAGAACCCAAACTGCGACGTAAAATAGCGGGCGCACCCAGATTCAAGGTAGGCTTGTAAACATAAAACTCATCGGGATTTACAGCACCCTGCACAACCGTTTCACCTAAACCATAGGCTGCAGTAATAAACACGACCTGCTTAAAGCCCGATTCAGTATCAAGGGTAAACATGACACCGGATGCACCTGTTTCACTACGTACCATGCGTTGAATACCGGCGGACAAGGCCACTTCACTGTGGATAAAGCCACGATGAACACGATAAGAGATGGCGCGATCATTATAGAGTGATGCAAATACTGATTTGATCGCCTCTTTGATGTTATCGAGGCCGCGAATATTGAGATAGGTTTCTTGCTGACCAGCAAAAGAAGCATCAGGTAAATCTTCAGCCGTTGCTGAAGATCTCACTGCTACGGCGATCTCTTTACCACCTGACATCTCTTGGTAGGCTTGGTTGATAGCTTCTTCTAAGTCCGGCTGGAAGCTTCCTGCCATAATCCAGTCACGCAGGGTTTTGCCTGTTTCGGCTAAGGCTCGCGTATCATCACAATCTAAAGACTCAAGGCGCTCATTGATTTTTTTCGACAAGTCCATTGTGCTGAAGGAAGTCACGATAAGCCTCAGCCGTCGTTGCAAAACCACCGGGAACCTTGACACCTGCATCATTCAGTTGATGGATCATTTCACCTAGCGATGCATTTTTTCCACCTACTTTGTCCACATCGCCCATGCCTGCTTGATCAAGACGAATCACATAATTTTGCAATGTACTCTCTTTCAAGGGGTTCTCTCCTGCTATCATTCTGAGTCTTTGCCGTGAATCTTTATACTTCGGCACTAAAACTGTGATCATACTTCAGTTAAACTAAAAAATCCCAGCCTAAGCGGGCACTGTAAAGAAATTACATAAATTGCTTATTAGTAAGGAAAGTTACGTGGATACATCGATGAATAACAGGACAGCGTTTTTTTATCTCAGATGGCACCGGCATTACGGCTGAAACTCTGGGAAATAGCTTACTAACGCAGTTTGAGGGGATACATTTTGAGATGATCACCCTGCCATACATCGATACCATTGAAAAAGCTGAACGTGTCGTTGCTAAGATCAATGAAGCCTGCATCAAAGATCAACAAGCCGCGATTGTCTTCGATACCATCGTTAATCCTGAAATTCGAGAACTGATTGCCTCCTCTAATGGGTTTAAAATTGACGTCTTTGAAACCTTTTTAAAACCACTTGAAAAAGAGCTGAACGCCCACTCTTCCTATACAGTAGGCAAGTCACACGCCATCAATGAATCCAGCCGCTACAAGGAGCGCATCGCTTCAGTAAATTTTGCACTGGATAACGACGACGGTGGTCGCATTCAACAATACCACAAAGCGGATGTTATTCTCGTGGGCGTTTCACGTTGCGGCAAAACACCTACCTGCTTGTATATGGCGCTGCAATTTGGCATTCGAGCAGCCAACTATCCCATTACGATTGATGATCTTGAAGCACCCGGCCTACCGGATACCTTAATGAAACACAAAGATAAGCTGTTTGGCTTAACCATCGATCCCTTTCATTTAGCTGCGATTCGACACGAACGTAGACCCAATAGCCGTTACTCATCTCTGGAACAGTGTGAATTTGAAGTCAGAGAGGTCGAAAAACGCCTTCAACAACTTAATTTGGGCATGATCAATACCACTCATTTCTCTGTGGAGGAGATCGCTACCCGGATCATGGCTGACGCTGGGCTTAAACGCCGTATCATCTAATCCATATTGAGTTTTTTAAGCCGGTATCTAAGCGTCCGAAAAGAGATGCCGAGCTTTCGTGCCGCAGCCGTTTTGTTATAGTCAGCGGACTCTAATGCTTTTTCTAAAATTTGCCTTTCTACATTTTCTAAGTAAGACTCTAGACCTACTTCACAAACGCTTTCTAGATGA
>JAJOJN010000083.1 GCA_021208565.1 Nitrincola sp. | reverse complement strand
AGACTCCCTGTCTTCGAAGCGCCTTTAAGTTCTGAATTTCCATCCGTGCTTCAGACAGGCTCACGTCTGGGTAACGACCGATCGATATCTGGGTTAATTTACCTGTCTCAGGGCTTTTGTAACGATAGATAAAAGACTTGACGCCTGTTTTACCACACAAAACCCTCAAACCTGAGTTTTCACCTACATCAGCTTTTACCGAATCCGTCGGTTTCATGGTCTCAATGGCTCTGGCGGATAGTGGTTTCGACATAGCTCTGTTATCCTTCCTTATCAATTTCAAGCGACGATTATAAAAAACCGCTGAAACCCAACGGTGACGCGGGCTAAGAGGCTATCAAGGTCCCCAAAAGTGTAGGTCTTTAGAAAAACGCGATTTCAGTACAGTATAACACCAAAAACCTATACCAAAACCTACACCAAAACCTACACTTTTTCTTTATAGCCCGTTGTAGCTCATTAGAGCCCATTAAATTAGATTAGACAAATGATTGAACTTTTAACTATTTAAATCAAGTATTTATATTTACAATATGCCAAATAATCTAGAGAAATCAAAAGCCAACGAATCCAATCATACCCCTATGATGCAACAGTATCTGCGAATTAAAGCCGAGCATCCTAATCAACTCCTGTTTTATCGCATGGGTGATTTTTATGAGCTGTTTTTTGATGATGCTAAACGCGCTGCACAACTTTTAGATATCTCTTTAACCTCTCGTGGCAAAACCGATGGTCAACCCATTCCGATGGCGGGCGTTCCCTACCATGCTGCGGAAGGCTATATCGCTCGACTCGTCAGACAAGGTGAGTCAATCGTCATTTGCGAGCAAGTCGGTGACCCCGCTACGAGTAAAGGTCCAGTTGAACGCCAAGTTGCTCGCATAGTGACACCCGGCACCCTGACAGATGAAGCCTTTCTTGAAGCTAAAGCAGATAGTCTTTTTAGTGGCCATTTATTCACATCAGCACAAGTATGGTATCGCTCAACTAGATATTAGTTCTGGGCGATTCAGCGTATTAGAACTCGATAGTGAACATGAATTGCTAGCTGAAATTGAGCGTCTTCAACCTGCTGAAATTCTCTATTGTGATCACAATATTAACGCTAACTTTCTTAAACATCGTAAAGGTTTATTGAATCAGCCGCCGTGGAATTTTGAAGCTGAGGCCGCTGAACGTCTGCTCTGTCAACAATTTAATGTTGTTAATCTTGAAGGGTTTGGCTGCAGTCATTTAACGGCCGCCGTCTCTGCAGCAGGTTGTTTATTGCAATATGCGCGAGATACTCAACGAAGCACACTGCCCCACATTCGTCGGTTGCAAGTCGAAGATCGAAGTGAAGCTCTGTTAATGGATGCATCGACCAGACGTAACCTTGAATTGGACACCAATCTGAATGGTGGGCGTGACAACACTCTGGCCTCGGTTTTGGATCGTACACAGACCGCCATGGGCAGTCGCCTCCTGAAACGTTGGCTGCATCGCCCATTGCGTGATTTTGGTCGACTGCAACTTCGTCAAGATGCTATTCGCTGGCTTTTAGAAAACTTCCGCTACGAACAGGTCACGCTTGCACTAAAACCCATTGGTGATACCGAACGTATCCTTGCACGAGTGGCTTTAAGATCAGCTCGCCCAAGAGATCTAGAGCGACTTAGAGATGCACTAAACGCACTACCCGCTATTCAAGCGGAACTCACGACAAGCGATTCCGTTCGTATCGAGAGACTCGCGGAAGAGATTGCCGAGTTCCCCGAACTTGCTGCCCTGCTGCAACGAGCCATCATTGATTCACCTCCTGTTGTTATCAGAGAGGGTGGCGTAATTGCATCAGGTTATGATCAAGAGCTGGATGAATTACGAGGACTCAGCGAGAACGCAGGCGATTACTTATTACAACTGGAACAACGTGAACGTGAAAGAACCGGTATTGCGTCACTGAAAGTGGGCTATAACCGTGTACATGGCTATTACATCGAATTAAGTCGCATTCAGTCGGAAACCGTTCCCGCCGATTATATCCGACGCCAGACGCTTAAAAAATGCTGAGCGCTTTATTACACCTGAATTAAAAGCCTTTGAAGATAAAGCCTTGAGTGCTAAAGGGAGAGCCTTGGCGCGTGAGAAACAACTTTATGAAGAATTGATTGAACAGGTGGCCGAACAATTAGCTGCTTTGCAAATGAGCGCTTCAGCGCTAGCGGAACTTGACCTGCTTTGCTGTTTAGCTGAGCGAGCTGAAACCTTGAATTATGTTCGCCCTTTACTAACCCAAGAGATTGGCATTGAGATACAAGCCGGACGTCATCCAGTGGTTGAAGAGGTGAATGAAACACCCTTTGTGGCCAATGACATTCAACTGGATGAGCAACAGCATATGCTGATCATCACCGGTCCGAATATGGGTGGTAAATCGACCTATATGCGGCAGGTCGCTCTGATTACGCTGATGGCACAAATTGGCAGTTATGTTCCCGCTCAAACCGCCAAGATCGGCTTAGTGGATCGTATCTTTACACGCATGGGTTCATCTGATGATCTTGCGGGTGGACGCTCAACCTTCATGGTTGAAATGCACGAGACGGCTAATATTCTACACAATGCTACTCAACATAGCCTTGTACTGATGGATGAAGTTGGACGAGGTACCAGCACCTTCGATGGCCTGTCATTGGCTTGGTCTTGTGCTGAGTTTTTGGCAACTGAGATTAAAGCGCTGGTATTATTTGCCACTCACTATTTTGAACTGACCACTTTACCCGATAGAATTTCTGGCATCCGAAACGTCCATTTAACGGCAGTTGAACATCAAGATAGCATTGTCTTCATGCACGAAGTCAAACAAGGTGCGGCGAATCAAAGCTACGGCCTTCAGGTGGCTCAATTAGCTGGTGTTCCGCAGGATGTAATCCTTAGAGCTCGTGAGAAACTTGTTCAACTTGAACAAGATACTCGTCCCATCCCTAAAGCCAATGAAATTCCGTTAACGAAAGGACCGGTTCAGCCTGATATGTTTGCTAGCGCACCCCCTAGCGAAGCTGAGTTAAAGCTAAAAAAACTTTCTCTCGACGACATGACACCCAAACAGGCGCTGGAGGCGCTTTACGTATTACAAGCGATGGTGAAGCCGTAAAAACAAGGATTGGGTCTTGACCTAATACGCTCAAGACCCAAATCAATTACTGCAGCAAATCTTCCCCGGTGAGACCGTTTTTTTTCAACGATTTCACGCAGTTTTCGTAAGCCTTCCACTTGGATCTGTCTGACCCGCTCACGTGTAAGGCCAATTTCATTACCGACTTCTTCAAGGGTGCTCATTTCATAACCTCGCAAACCGAAACGTCTCGCCAACACTTCGGAATGCTTTTCAGGCAGCATATCGAGCCAACGATTTAAATTACCACTGATATTGGTAGTTTGTAATAAGGATTCAGGATCGGAGGTTTCAGAGTCAGCCAGGGTATCTAAAAGCGGTTTATCACTTCCTGCCACACCGGGTACATCTATTGAAGCAACGCGCTCGTTCAAACCTAACATCCGCTCGACACTTTCAACAGGTTTTTCAACCAGCGTCGCAATCTCTTCTGCCGTAGGCTCATGATCTAGTTTTTGTGCTAATTGCCGTGAAGCGCGCAGGTATAAATTTAACTCTTTGACCACATGAATCGGCAGACGAATAGTACGTGTTTGATTCATGATGGCGCGTTCGATGGTTTGACGTATCCACCAAGTCGCATAAGTTGAAAAGCGAAAGCCACGCTCGGGGTCAAACTTTTCAACCGCTCTAATCAGACCCAGGTTACCTTCTTCGATCAGATCCAACAGTGTCAGACCACGATTGATATATCGACGTGCAATTTTAACCACCAAACGCAGATTACTTTCAATCATGCGCTTTCTTGCTGCGTCATCACCCTTTAAGGCTAAGCGCGAGAAATAGACCTCTTCTTCTGCACTCAATAAGGGAGAGAAACCGATTTCATTGAGATAGATTTGGGTTGCATCCAGACTCTTGGCATTCATCAGATCTTGATGTGTAGCAGAACCTCTTCCTCTGCTCGAATCCAGGAAATCATCATCACCTAGATCTTCGTCATCAGATTCATCGAGATCGTCAATTAAGTCATCTGAATCTAACAAGAAGTCGTCTTCAATCTTGTCGCTTTCGTTCATAGACGTCATGCAATAACCCTTACTTGGTCGCTGGTGTGCCCAGTTATTTTTTATTATCGTCTTGGCAAATGGCTCATTGGATCAACTGGCCTGCCATTTCTTCGTATTTCAAAGTGCAATTGCACTCTGTCTGTACCTGTTTGACCCATTTCGGCAATTTTATCTCCCGCTTTAACCATATCATTTTCACTGACTAAAATGCGACTGTTATGCGCATAAGCACTTAAAAATTCACGATTATGATTAATAATGACTAAATTGCCGTAACCCAGTAAACCACTACCGGCATAAACTACACGGCCATCGGCCGCGGCGACAACTGGATCACCTTGTTGTCCCGCAATATGAATACCTTTATTACCACCCTCAGCGGCTGAAAAACGTCTGATAATCGGGCCATTTGCCGGCCAGCGCCAGACAGGCTGCCCTGCCGCTGCGGGTTGCTGAGTCGAGGCAGGAGGCGGCGAAGATTGCTGACGACTTGCGGTTTGCTGCTGTGGCGGCTGTTGAGTCTGTTGCTGCTGTGTTCTTTGTTGGTGAGTGGTGTTCTGGGCAGTTTGAGACGCTGGAGCCGTCTGTGTCCGCTGAGCAGGAGCTGATGCCACTACACCACCAGAACCTGGAGGCGTTAGTCTTAAGACCTGACCTGGAAAAATCTGGAAGCGTTCATTGACATTGTTCCAACGGGCGACTTCACGATAATCCAAACCATAACGAAACGAGATAGAGTAAAGCGTATCACCACGATTGACGGTATAACTTCCGGGGTTGGGTAACGGAGCAGGACGATTTGAGGCGGCTTGAGAAGAGACCGGTGTACCGACTTGTCTAGCTCCCATAGAGCGGTCTGTTACTGGTGCATAGCCAGTACCACAGCCCTGAAACAGGCCAAGCGACACAATCACAAGGATAAAAGTCAGCCCACCTCTCTTCACCTTAACGCTCCATCAACGCTATCCAAGACTAAGACAAGCAGTAACCCCACTATCATGAGTACCACCGCAAAGAGAGTGTAAGGATCCTGACCCGTCAAAGCCAGATAAGTCTCTGGTAAGATATTTTTCTGAGCCAGAGGTACTTCTTCACCACGACTATTAATGGTGTAGGCAAGGGTAAATTTCCAAGGCCAGACCAAATTTAGCGAGCCAAACATGAAGCCGCCAAGTAAGGAAAGTGTTAATACTCGGTAATGTTTAAATGCCCAACTTAACACTCTCGAAAAACTCAGCAGACCTGTGACACACCCCAGAACAAAGATCGCAATAAAGCCTAATTCAAAACCTTTCAAGGCCATCAAAACATGGGCATACATACCCAACAGCAACAGGATAAAACTACCTGATATGCCGGGTAAAATCATCGCACAAATCGCAATCATACCCGAAAAGAAGATCATCCAGTTGCTAGGATCAGTCACAGTGGGCGTCATTGCAGAAATTTGCAGTGCAATGATCGTTCCTAAGGCAAACATCGCAGCGACATTAAAGTTCAGCCGCTCAGTATGACGCATGACACTCCATGTGGACGCTAGGATTAAACCGAAAAAAAAAACGACCAAAGTAAGACAGGATATTGGTCGAGTAGAAAAGCACCACTCTTGCCAAGGTCACAAGACTGATAATGATTCCACTGAGCAAGGCGATTAAAAAAGTTTCCATTAATGTGCTGCCAGAAAGCTTTAATACCTTCAGTAAAGAGTACCTTTATCGCTTCGGGACCGCATTGACGAATGCTATGGATTAGCTCTTCATAGATACCAGTGATAAAAGCAACTGTTCCACCTGATACGCCAGGTACAGCATCAGCTGCACCCATTAACATACCCTTACCCGCCAGTTTTACATAGTCTGTTTTGCTTCGCTGCATAGTTTCTCAAATCCTTATCAGCGGACTAAACCACTTAAGAGTGGAACAAATTTAACGGCTTCTAAGATTTCAGTCACGTAACTGCCATCTTCTTGCCTTGTGACTCGCTTGAGTTGTTGAAGATCGCCTCCCACCGGAATGACAAGTCTTCCTAAAGGGGCTAACTGCTGTAATAGCTCTTCTGGCACTTCTGCTGGAGCTGCGGTCACCAAGATACCATCGAAGGGACCTTTTTCTGGCCACCCCATACCACCATCACTGTGACGAAGCATCACGTTATAGAGCTTGAGTCGCTGAAGTCTTGTACGGGCTTTCTCTTGTAAGGGTCGAATTCGTTCTACGCTAAACAGTCTCTCGACACACTGAGCCAAAACCGCAGTTTGATAGCCGGAACCTGTCCCTACTTCCAAGACATTGTGTAAAGGACCTGCCGCCAATAAGGCTTCAGTCATTCTCGCCACTGTATAGGGTTGTGAAATGGTTTGATTAAACCCTATTGGCAATGAAGTATCTTCATAGGCTCGATGAGCTAGAGCCTCATCTAAGAACAAATGCCTTGGAGTCGCAAGCATCACATCTAACACTTGCGGATCAGTAATACCTTTTTCACGTAATCGGGCAATCAGTCGCTCGCGCGTGCGTCGCGACGTCATGCCGATACCTTGAAGATCCAAATCCAACTTACAGACCCTCTAACCAAGACGCCAGATTATCCATACCTGAATAGTGAGTCATGTCAATTTGTAACGGCGTTACCGAAACATAATGCTGCTCAACGGCGAAAAAGTCGGTGCCGGGATCTCTATCAGCAACATCTCCAGCACCAGCTATCCAGTAACGCACTTTACCGCGAGGGTCTTCTGCTGGAACTGGAAGGTTCGCTGCCAGTCGATGCCCCAAGCGGGTAACATGTATCCCCTTGATTTCCGAAAGGGGCAAATCCGGTACGTTAATGTTCAAAACTGTTCTAGGCGCGATGACCAAAGATTCTAATTTGGCAACAATGCTTCTGACCACTTCGGCCGCTGTATCAAAATGCTTAGGGTGAAAACTATTCATAGAAACCGCAATAGGCGGTAAGCGACATGTACGCCCTTCCATGGCCGCGGCAACTGTGCCCGAATAGATTACGTCATCACCCAGATTAGCCCCTACGTTTATACCGGAGACAACAATATCCGGAATAAATCCATCTAAAAACAGACCTGACCTACCCAAGTGAACACAGTCAGTAGGTGTACCGTTGACGCTAAAATACCCACTGGTGTGCTGGTAAGCCTCTAAAGGACGATCCAAGGTCAACGCATTACTGGCGCCGCTTCGATTACGATCGGGCGCTACAACGCAAACCTCAGCTGCATCTTTCCGTAAGGCTTCTGCTAATACCGCCAATCCCGGCGCATAAACCCCATCATCATTGGAGACTAAAATCTTCATCTTCTCTCTCTAGATGCCCTCGACGGCATCTTCTGTATGCAAATGTGCTATTTCTCTTAATACGCTGGTCGCAAATGAACCGGCGGGCAAATCAAATCTTACTAACCATTGTTCTTCGGCTTCCTGTTCGATGGAAGCATTTTTAGGTATTACACGCACGGCTCTTCTTTCTTGATTCAAACCCAAGGTCTCAAGTCCCCGACACAACTCCGTCCAATTGACTAAGGCTTGTTGTTCGAAAGATTCTGCTGCAAAACGCGTCATTAATCCACCTCGTCCCCATAAAGGGGCTGTTACGTGAACTTGTCCCGCGTTTAAACGCTGATACAACTCTGTCATCTCGGATGTTTCATTCACACTAAAACAACTTTGACTGTCGTTCAGCATCAAGACATCGCCTAACATGAGTTTATCCCACAAGGATTGCTCAAGCCGAGCAGATACCACACGATTAAACAACATCGAACGCAGTGCGGAAATATACAATCCTCTCTTTTGGCGGTTGTTTTCTCGTAACTGGTTTTGTATCAATTGGTAACCTTTATACAGATTACCGTAATGATGACCAAATCGCTGCTCGCCAAAATAGTTTGGAACACCCTTCTGCATGACACTTTCGAAGCGCGCTTTTAAGTCATTGACGTCGGAAACTTGACGTAAGCGAATAACAAAACGGTTCCCCTGATGCACACCCGTTTTGAGCTTACGGCTATGACGACACGCCTGTAACACTTTTAAACTTGGCGTTTCAAATGCGCTCCAATCAATAGTCGACTTGATAGGAAACTTAACACTAAACCACTGCTCAGTCACGGCATGACGATCTTTCTTACCGGCATAACCAATATCGCGGGGGTGTGTTTTAGAAAAACGAGACAACTGCTGCACCACCCAGTCGGTATTTTCACCTGTTTTCTGAATCCTCAAAAAAACATGCTCGCCTTGACCGTCAGGTTCAAAACCCAATTGCTCAGATACTAAAAAATCATTGGGAGACGCTCGGAAGAGCGCCGAAGAAAGAGGTGAGCCGGATTGCCAAGCAAGGGGCTGATGGAGGGTTTCAATGAGACTCATGGTTGAGACCGTCGGCGAGTATCAGGTTCGATCAGACGAAAGAAGGTTTCTCCTTCCTGAATCAAGCCCATCTCACTGCGGGCACGCTCCTCTATCGCTTTGAGGCCTTCTTTTAGATCAGCAACCTCGGCTTCTAAACGTTGATTCCGTTCAGTGAGTAGCTGATTTTCACGACGCTGATCAATGATCGCTTGTTCAAGCTGCCAAACCTGACGAAGGTTTGGATCGCCCAACCACAAGCGATACTGCAAAGCAGCAAGCAGCAGCACTAAAGAAAGGATTAACAATCGAAACACTCAGCTACCTGCCTTAACAGGGGAGGTCTAGCCTCCCCAAATGACCCTAGTCGGTGGGCGATCAGGCCTGACCTTTGATTTCAGACAAGCCGTTGTAAATCGCTTTTTCACCCAATTCTGATTCAATGCGAAGCAAACGGTTATATTTCGCCACACGATCAGAACGACACAGAGAACCGGTTTTGATTTGACCTGCAGCCGTACCGACAGCCAGATCAGCAATCGTAGTATCTTCTGTTTCACCTGAACGATGCGAGATAACCGCGGTATAACCCGCTTCTTTCGCCATACGAATAGCTTCCAGCGTTTCGGTCAATGAACCTATCTGGTTAAACTTAATCAGGATAGAGTTCGCAATGCTCTTCTCAATACCTTCTTTTAAAATTTTGGTATTGGTCACAAACAAGTCATCACCGACCAACTGAACCTTGTCGCCAATCTTGCGCGTTAAATCAGCCCAACCGGCCCAGTCAGATTCATCCATACCGTCTTCAATAGACACAATCGGGTACTTCTCTGAGAGCATTTTCAAATAATCAGCGAAACCTTCTGAATCGAAAATTTGACCCTCACCCGCCAGATCATATTGACCTGCCTTGTAAAACTCAGAGGCTGCGCAATCAAGTGCTAGGGTGACATCTTTACCCAACTCATAACCCGCTTTTTCGATCGCTTCACGAATGACAACTAACGCTTCTTCATTTGAACCTAGGTTGGGTGCAAAGCCACCTTCATCACCAACCGCTGTGTTCAAGCCACGCGCTTTAAGAACTGCTTTGAGTGAATGGAATATTTCAGTACCACAACGAAGAGCTTCACTAAAACGAGTAAAGTTCACTGGTTGAACCATAAACTCTTGAATATCAACATTGTTATCAGCATGCTCACCACCGTTGAGGATATTCATCATTGGCACTGGCATAGAGAATTGACCGGGTGTGCCATTCAATTCCGCAATGTGTGCGTAAAGCGGAATGCCTTTAGCAGTCGCTGCTGCTTTGGCAGCCGCTAAAGAGACAGCCAGAATCGCATTGGCGCCTAAAACTGATTTATTTTCAGTTCCATCCAGCTCAAGCATTTTATGGTCAAGCGCTTGTTGATCGGTAACATCCATACCCATCAAAGCTTCACGAATCGTGGTATTGATCGCAGCAACGGCTTTCAGAACACCTTTACCTAAATAACGTGATTTATCGCCATCACGCAACTCCAGTGCTTCGCGAGAACCTGTAGAGGCTCCCGATGGCGCACAGGCTGATCCGACAACGCCCGAATCCAGAATGACATCCGCCTCAACGGTTGGGTTACCACGCGAATCCAGAACCTCACGCGCTTTGATATCAGCAATCTTTGCCATCACTTACTCTCCAATTGAATGGGTAACAATTAATGTTTTCAGTATCAGTTTTTAGCAGCGTGATCCAACGCAGCCTGAATAAAACCAGTAAATAGACCATGTCCGTAACGCGGTGTAGAGGTGAACTCTGGATGGAACTGGCAAGCCACGTACCAAGGATGATCTGGTACTTCAACAACTTCAACCAACTCACCATCAGCAGAGCGACCAGCAATCAACAATCCTGCTTTTTCAAGTAGAGGGACATAGTGATTATTCACTTCATAACGGTGACGGTGACGTTCACGAATTTCAGTCGCGCCATAGACTTGTGCGGCTTTAGAGCCTTCAACGAGATGACACACTTGAGCACAAGACGCATGGTGCCACCTAAATCGGTGTCTGCCGAACGCTGTTCGACATTGCCATCTAAATCAACCCATTCAGTGATCAAACCAATGACAGGATGTGCCGATTGTTTATCAAACTCAGTCGAGTTGGCGCTCTCTAGCCCGGCCACATGACGCGCATACTCAATAACGGCCACTTGCATCCCTAAACAGATACCTAAATAAGGCACCTTGTTTTCTCGGGCATAACGTGCCGCCAGAATTTTTCCTTCCACGCCACGCTCACCAAAACCGCCAGGAACCAGGATCGCGGAAGCACCTTCCAAGATTTTCGTCCCTTCTCGCTCAACACGCTCAGAATCGATATAGTCAATTCGAACTTTTTTGCGTAGCGCAATGCCCGCATGGGTAATCGCTTCAATAAGCGATTTGTAGGCATCTAAAAGCTCCATGTATTTGCCAACCATGGCAATATGCACTTCACCTTCTGGGTTCAAGAAGCAATCTGCCACACGATCCCATTCATTCAGATCCGCAGCTGGACAATCCAAACGGAAGCGATCTGCGACTATCTCATCCAAACCCTGTTCAAAGAGCAATCGAGGAATCGAGTAGATAGACTTGGCATCAGGCAAAGAGATAACCGCACGTTCTTCAACGTTGGTAAACATCGCTAACTTGCGACGAGCCGATGCAGGTATGGGTTGCTCAGAGCGACAGACCAAAATATCTGGCTGAATACCGATTGAACGCAACTCTTTCACGGAGTGCTGTGAAGGCTTGGTCTTGGTTTCGCCTGCAGTGGCGATATAAGGCACTAAGGTCAAATGCATAAACATCGCATTATTTGCACCAACCTCGATACGTAGCTGACGAACAGCTTCAAGGAAAGGCAGCGATTCGATATCACCGACTGTACCACCAATTTCCACTAGCGCGATATCGGCACCACTGGCACCTTCAACCACGCGACGTTTGATCTCATCGGTAATATGAGGAATAACCTGAACCGTACCGCCCAAGTAATCGCCACGACGCTCTTTACGCAGCACATGTTGGTAGACACGCCCTGTGGTAAAGTTATTACGGCGAGTCATCGTGGTTCGAATGAAGCGTTCATAGTGGCCCAAATCCAGATCGGTTTCGGCACCATCATCGGTGACGAACACTTCTCCATGCTGGAATGGACTCATAGTACCCGGATCCACGTTAATGTATGGATCGAGTTTTAGCATAGTGACCTTGAGACCACGGGCCTCAAGAATGGCTGCCAGTGAAGCTGAGGCAATACCTTTGCCCAGTGAGGACACTACACCGCCTGTGACGAATATATAGCGCGTCATGCGTAACCTGTAAAAGTCGGATTTTAGGAGGGGTCAAGATGGTATTGCAGACTAACAAAAAAAGGCTGTTCAGACAATCCAAAAGGCTGCCATGAACCCACTGAATCCTCTTTTTTCTGCCAACGCTGGTCAAAACAGATTCCCGGAACCCATAAAACGCCTTTTTCATCACCTAGAAGCGGCCAGCTTGCCCTCAACCAGGGCGGCACTCCTTTTTCTTGAAAAAGCTGTTTCAAACTTTTTCCAACACCTCGTCCAGCAGGATAAATTTTGTCATCCTGTCGGCCATAATCAATAGACAAAGACTGATCATAAGCTAGTATTGATTCCGGTAGATGAAGCTCCCCTGCGGGTAAGATCATCAATTGACTCAGCTTCATTTCCTGGCGTTTGAGATCATGAGCGACCAGCGGCGTCAAAAAATAAGCGTTGACGATAGGTTCTTAAGCCATAGCGATCATTTAACTTCAGAAGACGCTCGGGATTGTGGCCTCCAGAAAAAAAACTGGACTCGCAATTGTTCAAGTTGTGATTCACTCAATGAGATGGAATGACCCGCCAACCAATGGCGTAACAAATTATGCTGCCGCGCCAGCGAGAGGCTTAACAACGGAGGAATTCGAATCACTTCTGGCATTTCGGCCACCTGCTGCCAATCTAACGCCGCCATATCTTGCAGAATCGATTGCGCTTCGGACATATGACTGGCGGTTTCAACCAAACGTTGATTTAGCTTCGGCCATCGAGCACGGAGTGTTGGTAACACCTCTAAGCGCAAATAGTTTCGATCATAATCTGTGTGCTGATTAGTCGGATCTTCAACCCAGTCGAGGGAATGCTGTTTCGCCCAGGCATGCAACTCTTCTCGAGAAAGGGTTAGCCAAGGCCTGATGATGATAGCCTGATCCAAGGCACGCACATCAGGAATACCGACCAAACCCGCCACACCACTGCCGCGACACAGCCGGAACATTAAGGTTTCCGCCTGATCATCAGCATGATGCGCCATCAATAACGCATCACCTTCTCCTAGTATCTGCGAAAAAGCGCTGTAACGGGCGTTACGCGCTGATGCTTCAGACGAAGAGACTGGATCAACCTTAAGCGCGACAAATTCAACACCCAATTTCTCGGCAGTCTGCCTAGCATGCTCTTGCCAAGCATTGGCATGAGTTTGCAATTGATGGTTAACATGGAGAACAAGGATGCTGGATAGCGGCAGCGCTTGAACAGCGGCTGAAAGAAGAACTTGAGAATCAAGACCACCGCTGAACGCGATGCACCAGCGGCGGACTTGAGGAAAACGCTGGGGCAGGTTCGCCAGAAGGGTTACTGGATCGGACATGCCCTTTACTCAACAAGGTTAAACAGAACCTACGCCGTAAGACATGAGTCTTTCATAACGACGCTCAAGCAAGGTATCTGTATCCAATCCCGTAAGGCGTTCCAGCGATTCCTGCAACTGCAACTTCAAGCTTGCCGCCATTTCGGCGGGCTGACGGTGAGCCCCACCTAGCGGCTCGGGAATCACGCGATCGACTAATCCAAGCTCGTGCAAACGTTCCGAGTTAATACCCATCGCTTTTGCCGCATCAGAAGCACGTTCAGCGCTTTTCCAAAGTATAGAGGCACAACCTTCAGGAGAGATCACAGAATAGGTGCCATATTGCAGCATCAAAAGCTCATCACACACACCTATGGCCAAAGCACCACCAGAACCACCCTCTCCTATCACGGTGGAGATAATCGGGGTGCGAAGACGAGACATCTTAGCAAGGTTGAAGGCAATCGCTTCAGATTGACCACGCTCTTCCGCATCAATACCCGGATAAGCGCCCGGCGTATCGATGAAGGTTAACACGGGAAGCTTAAAGCGCTCCGCCATCTCCATGATTCTTAATGCTTTACGATAACCTTCGGGTCTTGGCATACCAAAATTTCGGCGAACCTTTTCTTTCACCTCGCGACCTTTTTGATGGCCAATCACGACGACTGGAACACCGTCTAAACGCGCAATACCACCCACAATAGCGGGATCATCAGCAAAATGACGATCACCATGGATTTCGTCAAAATCATCAAAAGCTAATTGGATATAGTCCAATGTATAGGGACGCTGAGGATGACGTGAAAGCTGGGAAATTTGCCAAGCAGTTAGATCGTCGAAAATCGTGCGCGTGAGCTTGTGGCTTTTCTCTTGCAATGTCTTGATCTCTTCACCGAGATTCAGGCCTGCATTTCCTTCACCTACCAAGCGTAGCTCTTTGATTTTAGCTTCTAGTTCAGCAATTGGCTGTTCAAAATCCAGATAATTTGGGTTCATGCGCTTCCAGTTCTGCGTTAATCAAAGGTTAAAAGTTAAAAATTAGTGATCGATTTTACCTGTTGCGCCAGCGGATCACCAGTCAGCGCGAATCATTAATGATCTGGCCAAACCAAACGTACGGCATCATTCCCGAAAAGTTCTTTAAGTGCGATAAACTGTTCGTCAGTCGGTTCACACTGCCAAGCCTCTCCCAGTCGGAGGTCACCTTCTGCATCTTCACGCTGATAATGCAAAAAAATGGGTAATTTTTCCGCGACTTGCTTATTTTTATGCAAGCTTTCTTTTAGCTGCTTAATCTTAGCCTGGCTTAGCTGTCGTGCATCGCATTGAATTTCAATATGGCTGGCATGTCGAGAACGCGCCTGAGGTACACTTAATACGCTTTGTCCACGTGCTCGAATACCGCCATTGTACTCATCTGGAGCCACCTCTCCTTCAATAATGAGTACCACGTCTTTGGTAATCATCGCCCGCGCCGCATCATAGGTATCACCAAACAAGGTAATGTCCATGCGAGCACTTCGATCATCGAGCGTGACAATACACAGGTTATCGCCTTTTTTAGTTTTCTTGATGCGCAGATCAACGATCAGGCCCGCCATCTTTTGTGTGCGACCACGCTGGGGTTGGATATCCACCAATTTTTTACTGACCAGTCGCGATAACTCTGGCTCATATTCATCTATCGGATGCCCTGTCACATAGAGGCCAAGCGTTTCCTTTTCGCCAACGAGACGCTCTTTATCACTCCAGTCACGAACATTCACAAACTCTGCATAAGGATCTGTGGGAGTTTCAGCAATCACTTCGCCAAACAGGTCAAGCATACCAGCGTCTTCATTGCGTGCGGCTTGATCCGCAGATTGTAGGGCAGCACCTATCGCTTGCCACAAAATAGCACGGGTGGGTCCCAGTTTATCTAAGGCTCCACAGCGAACCAGCGCTTCCATAACACGCTTATTTAACTTCTTAACGCCTACGCGAGCACAGAAATCAAACAGATCCTCAAATGGCCCGCCCGATTGCCTCGCTTGCACAATCGCTTCCACCGGACCCTCACCAACACCTTTCACCGCACCCAAGCCATAAACGATTTCATTCGCATCATTGACGGTAAACATGAATTCACTGGCATTGACATCGGGCAGATTGACCTTCAGTTTCATCTGACGGCATTCTTCGATAAAGATCACGACCTTATCGGTGTTTTGCATGTCCGATGAGAGGACGGCTGCCATAAAGGGCGCGGGATAGAAGGTTTTTAGCCAAGCGGTTTGATAAGACACCAATGCATAGGCAGCTGAGTGGGATTTGTTAAAACCATAGCCCGCAAACTTTTCCACCAGATCAAAGATATTGCCTGCAAGATTAACGTCGATCCCTTCTTTTACAGAGCCATCTAAGAAGAATTGTCGCTGTTTTGCCATCTCTTCAGGCTTTTTCTTACCCATGGCACGACGCAAGAGGTCCGCTTCACCCAACGAGTACCCAGCCATCACCTGAGCAATCTGCATCACTTGCTCTTGATAAAGAATGATCCCGTAGGTTGGTTCAAGAACCGGCTGTAAACTTTCCAATTGGTAATCAGGATGTGGCCAAGCTAAAGGGGCTCGACCATGCTTTCGATTGATAAAGTCATCCACCATTCCTGACTGTAATGGGCCAGGACGGAACAGAGCAACCAAGGCGATAATATCTTCAAAACGGCTGGGCTGTAGTCGCCTGATCAGATCTTTCATACCCGAGGACTCTAGCTGGAACACCGCTGTTGTTTCAGCGCGCTGAAGCAACTTAAATACTTCGGGATCTTCTAGATCGATCGCTTCTATCTGCAAATCTTCTAGACCTTGACGACGACGCTGCTGATTGATGGTGTTCAAGGCCCAATCGATAATGGTCAGGTTCGCAAACCAAGGAAGTCAAACTTAACTAAGCCAGCCTCTTCGACATCATTTTTATCGTATTGAGTAACCAGCCCCTGCCCCTGCTCGTCACAATAGGTTGCCGAAAAGTCAGTGAGTCGAGTCGGCGCGATAACCACACCACCGGCATGCTTTCCGACATTTCGAGTGATGCCCTCAAGTTTGAGCGCCATCTCCCAAATCTCTGCGGCTTCATCATTGTTTTGGATAAACTCCTTAAGGACTTCCTCTTGTTCAATCGCTTTACCCAAGGTCATCCCGACTTCAAAGGGAATCATTTTCGATAATCGATCTGCCAGACCAAAGGGTTTTCCTTGCACACGCGCAACGTCGCGAACCACTGCTTTAGCGGCCATAGTACCGTAGGTAATGATCTGCGAAACCGCATCGCGGCCATAGCGATCAGCAACATAATCGATCACGCGATCGCGATTATCCATGCAAAAGTCGATATCAAAGTCGGGCATGGAGACACGTTCAGGGTTTAAAAAACGCTCAAACAGCAGATCATACTCAAGCGGATCAAGGTCAGTAATTTTAAGCGCATAAGCCACTAAAGAACCCGCACCTGACCCCCGCCCTGGCCCTACCGGAATATGGTTATCTTTGGCCCACTGAATAAAATCCATAACGATTAGGAAGTAACCCGGAAAACCCATCTGAATGATGATATCTAACTCGAACTTGAGTCGATCAAAATAGACTTGGCGCTTAGTAGCGTATTCAGGATCCTGTGTATCCAAAATCGTCTGCAATCGGAACTCTAAGCCTTGCTCTGAAGCATGACGGAAATATTCATCCATCGTCATACCCTCAGGAATAGGGTATTCAGGCAGGTAGTAGGTGCCTAGCTCTATCTCAATATTACAACGCTGGGCAATCAAAAAGGTATTTTCTATCGCGGAGGGTAGATCCTCAAAAAGCGCCACCATCTCTTCAGTAGAACGAAAGTACTGTTGATCTGAATAATCCTTTGGACGCGATGGATCGGCCAGTGTACGCCCCTGGTTAATACAGACTCTCGCTTCATGTGCCTCGAAGTCATCTTCATATAGAAACATCACTTCATTCGTGGCAACAAGTGGACAACCCATCTGATTTGCCAGCAGCGCCGACGCGTGAACTAGAGCTTCATCATTACGCCGTCCAGTACGCTGGATCTCCAAATAAAATGAATCAGGAAATACGGCCATCCATTCGCTTAAAAAATCCGCCGCCTGCTGCGTATTGCCATCAATAAGCGCCTTGCCTATCTCACCTCGACTGGCACCGGACAAAGCGATCAGGCCTTCAGCTTTTTCTTTTATCCATTCACGTCGAACCAACGCAAACTCTGATTGGAGTGTTTGTCCTTCGGCATACGCTCTGGAAACCAGCTCCATTAAATTTTTATAGCCTTTGCCATTTTTAACCAACAGCGTGAGTCGAGTCGGTTCAGCGGACTCATCGGTAGGGTTAACAACCCAAAGATCTACACCACAGATGGGTTTGATACCCGACGAAAGTGCGGCTTTATAAAACTTTATTAAGGCAAAGAGGTTGGTTTGATCCGTCAGACCTACGGCGGGCATATTTTTTTCTGCAGCCGCCGCTACCAGCTTTTTAACTTTAACAATACCGTCATAGAGTGAGTATTCACTATGCACCCTAAGATGAATAAACGGAGTCTTAATCATGCAATGCGTTTCCTTCTAAGCATAGCCTGACGGGTTTAAAGCTTCGTCTGTGATCAGGTAAAACACCGAATTGCTGAATCGCCGCAAGATGATCTTTCGTGGGGTAGCCTTTATGACGATCGAATCCATAGTCAGGATAAATGTCGTGTAACGCTTTCATCATTTGATCTCGCGCTACCTTAGCGATAATAGACGCCGCACTGATATTGGCATGGATCGCATCACCCCCTACCACAGCCTCACAAGAAACCGCTAGTTTCGGACAACGATTACCATCTACTAACACATGATGGGGCTGAATAGGCAGTGCCTCCACCGCTCGACTCATGGCGAGCATACTGGCGTGCAGTATATTGAGTGAATCTATCTCTTCAACAGAAGCGCTGGCAAGGGCAAAGCTTAGCGCTCTTTCGCGAATTAATTCATTGAGATAAAGGCGGCGCTTTTCGCTCAGCTTCTTCGAATCCGCCAAGCCTTCAATCGGTTTATCAGGATTGAGTATCACTGCTGCCGCGACAACGGGTCCCACTAAAGGTCCCCGCCCCACCTCATCGACACCGGCAATTAATATGTCTTGGTTAACCTTCATGCCGATTTTTTCTCATTAAGTAGCTCGATAATGGCTAAGGCAGCCTTTTCACTGGCGCCGCCTCGTAACTGCTGATGTAAGCGCTGAAACTCATGCGTCACTTCTTCGCATGCCGAGGGATCTTCTAACCAGCGTTCAACCGCTTGAGCCAACTTTTCGGGTGTCACCTCATTCTGAAGAATTTCTGGCACAAGGGTTTTATTCGCGAGCAGGTTGGGCAAAGAGATCCATGGGCTTTTAACCAAGCGAGACAAAATAGCATAGGTCAGGGTAGATAAACGATAAGCCACGACCATCGGTTTTTTACAAAACATCGCTTCCAAAGTCGCTGTACCGGATGCAATCAAAATGACATCACTTGCTGCCATCACCTCTCCCGACTGCTTCAGGGTTAAGGTCAAAGGCAAGGCTGCATAGTCTGTGGCGATTAACTCACTTAAATAAGTAAAGCGTGCTTGATTGGCTGCAGGCATCAGGAAAGTCAGGTCAGGATAGTGTGCAGAAAGCCGCTTTGCCGCCTCAAGAAAAAGGTTTAGCTAATTGTGAAACTCTCCACCACGACTGCCAGGCAATAAGGCCACCACACGCTGGTCTGGTTGAACAGCGAACTTGTGACGATAATCTTCTGTATTGGGTTGCATCGGAAACTGATCAGCCAAAGGATGGCCGACAAAGGCAACTCGCTGTTGGTGCTCTCGATAAAAATCGGCCTCAAACGGAAGCAGCGTCAACATCAGGTCGGTACCCTGCTTAATCGAATGCACACGCTTTCTTCGCCAAGCCCAAACGGATGGGCTCACGTAGTGAACCGTCGTAATCCCTAAATCATGAAGCTTACGCTCTAGTCTAAGGGTAAAATCGGGTGCATCAATACCGACGAACAGATCGGGGGGATTCTCTGCCCAATGCTGTATTAATTGCTTACGAATTGATAAAAGTTCTGGCAGTCTTCCCAAAACTTCGGTCAAACCCATCACGGATAAACGCTCAAGCGGAAAGAGCGATCTAGCCCCTTCAGCCTGCATTAAATCACCGGCAATACCTTCAACGATAAGATCAGGGTAGTGAGCTTTGAGTGCTTTGATGAGACCTGCACCTAATATGTCGCCTGAAGCCTCACCGGCAACGATGGCTAATTTCAGAGGCATGGCTCCTCCCTAGCGAATAATTCCGCGCGATGACGCTTCCAATGAAGAGATTAACAAAGTCACGGCAGGTTCGACTTCTGCCATTTCACGTAACTGGGGTAGTGCTTGCTCAACCGTTAAACCCGAGCGATAGAGAACACGATAGGCTCGCTTTAACTGAGCAATAGCTTCAGCAGAAAAGCCACGTCTTTTCAATCCTTCGGCATTAATACCATGAGGCTCAGCTGTGTTACCTGTCGCCATCACATAAGCTGGTATATCTTTAAGCACAACAGTTCCAGCACCACACATCACATGCGCACCGATTCGACAAAACTGATGTACAGCCGTAAAGCCCCCTAGAATGGCGTAATCATCGACATGAACATGACCGGCTAAGGCTGCATTGTTGGCCAAAATGACCTGATCACCCACTACGCAATCATGAGCAACATGGGTATAAGCCATAAAAAGATTATGGCTACCAATGCGCGTGATACCTTGATCTTGAACCGTTCCGCGATGCAGCGTGACACCCTCACGAATGACATTGTAATCACCCATTTCAAGGCGAGTTGGCTCACCACGATATTTTTTATCCTGACAATCCTCACCAACACTGGCGAACTGAAAGATACGATTGTGCTTACCTAGCTTCGTCGGTCCCTTGATAACAACATGCGAACTAATAACACAGCCGTCACCTATTTCCACATCAGGACCTATCGTGGTCCAAGGTCCAACTTCGACATCTTTGCCAAGTTCAGCCTTAGGGTCAATAATCGCTGACGGATGGATCAAACTCATACTTTTCTATCTGCACACAAAATGGTTGCAC
>JAJOJN010000055.1 GCA_021208565.1 Nitrincola sp. | reverse complement strand
CGCCAACCAAGGTACCACCTTCGCCATGG
This sequence comes from Nitrincola sp., assembly GCA_021208565.1. Classification (GTDB taxonomy): domain Bacteria; phylum Pseudomonadota; class Gammaproteobacteria; order Pseudomonadales; family Balneatricaceae; genus Nitrincola. The sequence continues at coordinate 20,451 of JAJOJN010000055.1, read as the reverse complement.
TCTTTTGCTTCTTTGCGATTGAAAACATAGGGTACATCTAGTTGAAAATCGTTAGCTAATGCAACAGCGGTAGTGGCCGCTAGAGGAATACCTTTATAAGCAGGGCCAAACAGCAAATCATACTCAACACCGGACTGCTGAAGTGCTGCAGCATAGAATTTACCCAGCTTACGTAACGCTTCACCTGAACAAAAGAGACCCGCATTAAAAAAAATAAGGACTGACGCGTCCTGATTTTAACGTAAATTCGCCGAATTTAAGCACATTTGTGTCGATAGCAAACTGAATAAACTCTCGTTGATAGTCGTACATATTGAAATCACTGATTAGGGTTCATATAAAGGCTATAATGATAACGCTCATAGACAATCTGTTCTATGAAGAGACACAGTATAAATTTCTTTTTGATGCTGTAATCGTTACAATTTACGACTAAATACCAATAAAACAGTTTTTGCTCAACGGAGCTGCCCTAATATGCGCGTGATCTCATTCAATACCCAAGGTATTGAGCAAGCCGCTGATAAAGGTTTTTTTGATTGGATGATCAAACAAGACGCTGATGTTGTGTGCCTTCAGAACCTACAAGCAAAAGAGTACCAGCTCGATGCTGACCGTTATCATCCTGAAGGTTACTATCCCTATTTCTTTGATGCCTTTGAAGATGGCTTTAGCGGCGTCGCTATTTACACTCGACATGTCCCTAAAGCGATTATGACGGGCCTGGGATTTGAACAATGCGACTTCAATGGTCGATTTATTCAAGCTGACTTTGATAAATTCAGTATTTCCTCCTTAACCATTCCTTCCGGTCTCAAAAGTGACCAAGATCAAATGGCAAAGATGGAATATCTCGATCTGTTTATGGGTCATTTAAAAAAGACCTTGAGAAAACGTCGTGATTTTATTTTTACGGGTACAATCAACATCGCTCACAAGCCTGTTGACCTTAGCAACTGGTATGTTAATCAGCGCGTTTCAGGCTTTCTCGCTGAAGAACGTATTTGGATTGAAGAGGTGTTTGGTGATCTGGGCTATGTGGATGCTTTTCGCCAAGTGAATAAAGCTGAGCGTCAGTACACTTGGTGGCCTGATTACAACAGAGCTTGGAAACTCAATGAAGGAGCACGTTTAGATTATCAGATCACAACCCCGAACTTGCGTAAGTCGATTAAAGCGGCTTCTATCTATAAGGATCAGCGGTTTTCTGAGCACGCTCCTTTGATCATCGATTATGATCTGGATATCTAAAGAAAAAGGAGCATCATGCTCCTTTTTTCGTTCTAGACCTTGAAGTTATTTATGCACTTTTCAAAGTATCACGTTGGATCTGCTGAATCTCAGCAATTCCCTTTTTGGCAAGGTCGAGCATGGCGTTTAACTCTTCTTGTGTATAAGGTGCTGCTTCGGCGGTACCCTGAACCTCTATAAAGCCACCTGCTTCAGTCATCACAACGTTCATATCTGTCTCGGCGACCGAATCTTCTTCGTAATTTAGATCTAACACGGGTTCACCCTTACAAATACCCACGGAAACAGCAGCAATCAACTGTTTGAAAGGATTCCCTTTGACGGCACCATTTTTATCTTTACGAAGAAACTCGATTGCGTCAGCTAGCGCAACACAGGCACCGCTAATGGCTGCCGTACGGGTACCACCATCTGCTTGAATCACATCGCAATCGATCGTGATGGTATTTTCCCCAAGTTTCTTTAAATCAACAGCGGCACGTAATGAGCGGCCAATCAGTCGTTGGATTTCTATTGTTCGACCTGATTGCTTACCACGACTCGCTTCACGATCATTACGGGTATTGGTTGCGCGAGGAAGCATGCCGTACTCGGCAGTGACCCAGCCAGAGCCAGTTCCGCGTAAGAAACGAGGTACACCTCTATCCACACTAGCGGTGCAAAGAACCTTAGTATCGCCAAACTCAACCAAAACAGAGCCTTCTGCATGACGAGTGTAGTTGCGAGTCATCTTGATTTGACGTAATTGGTCAGGCTGTCGACCGCCTGCTCTCAACTTGTTTAAACCAAGGCCCTTTAATTGCTCCGACAAACTATTGCTCATTGTATCCCCTTGCATGTCTTGTCCTACATGGAGTCGCTAAGACAAGACTGTTAATATGACTGCAATGGTAATTTTAATCGAGATTAGCGCAATATGACACGAAGCATGACTGCTTTTGCTGCCTTCAGCACAAATTACGGTGAAACCGAGGTCAAATGGGAGATTCGCTCCGTTAACAGCCGTTATTTAGAAATACATTTCAGGTTGCCTGAGCAATTTCGATCTATCGAGGCGTCTCTTAGAGAGTATTTAAGGCAGTCTCTTTCTCGTGGGAAAATTGAAATTTCATTACGTATTAACGAAGGGATTAAGCAAAGCCAATTGCTCGTTAACGAGAGTCTAGTTAAATCACTGTTGAACGCGGTAAATGAAGTGGAACAGCATATGCCAGCTTCTACTGCATTTTCGCCTATGGAGCTCTTGAAGTGGCCTGGTGTATTGCAAGAGCAAGAGCATGCGGCGCTATCGGAAGCGCAACTTCTTGAAAGCTTTAACAATGTACTTGCTAGTTTGACTGAGGGGCGCTTACGTGAAGGTACTAAGTTGAAATGCTTAATCGAGCAGCGTCTTGATGCTTTGATGGCAATAATCGATCAACTAAGAGCAGAGCTTCCCCAAATTCTAAAAAGACAAGAGACCTTGCTTAAGGATCGTATACAGAAGTTAGTACTTGATGTTGACCCTATGCGCTTAGAGCAGGAGGCTGTTCTTCTCATTCAAAAGGCAGATGTTGAAGAGGAAGTCGACAGAATCGAAATACATATCTCCGAAGTGCGGCGCATTTTGACGCAAACAGACCCTATTGGAAGGCGTCTGGACTTCCTAATGCAAGAGTTGAATCGAGAAGCCAATACCCTATCATCGAAATCTATCGCCATTTTATCGACACAAGCGGCTATCGATCTAAAGGTGCTGATTGAGCAGATGAGAGAGCAAATCCAGAATATAGAGTAGAGTTTCTATCTATTCTCCAGTATTCCTTTATTGATCTTGTTTTTAATGATCATGAGATACTTTAAATACTTTGCATGATCCTTGCTAAGTTGTACTCCAGTACATTTGGCAAGGAGTATCAGGTGGGCTAGTATATAATTCTATACAAACTCTTTTACATTCAACTGAGTATTTCAATCAAGTGTTTAAAATAAAGGCTGCTGGCGTCAGGTTTATTGCATCAGCGTTGATGACAGTTTTGTTGTCAATCAGTTCTGTGCTTGCCGAAGACTCAGTCGATGATTTTACAAGTGATGAGGTCGCTGAACTGATTTTAGGCATCATCCACTTTAGCCGTTGGCCAGATAATCAGAAAGACCTCCAGTTGTGTATTGTTGGCCATACGGTGCATGCTGAGTTTTTGTTAGATACCCAGTTGAAGGTTGGAGATTTTGTCATTGACAGTCAATGGATCGCTGATTCCGACGTCTTGTTGCGTGTTGATTCCTGCCAAGTGCTCTATTTCGGTGATTATGATAGAGGGCATATTAATGATTTTTACGCTAAGTTTTATGGCAATCCTGTGTTAACTATTGATGAGTCGAATGAGGCTTGTCGAGTCGGTGGTATGTTTTGTCTGCACTATAATGAAGGGAAGTTAGGCTTCAAAGTGAATTTGGATGCGGTGGGTAGAAGCCAGGTTAGAATTCATCCCGGTGTGCTTAGATTAGGGCAGCGCAGGTTAAGCGAATGAAGCGAGACCTTTCAGTCACAGCTTCAGACTTGCCAAGTTTGAAGTCGTTGTATAACCGTTCAAATTTAACGGCAATCTTATTAAGTGTCATGGTTGTTGGACTGCTGATGGGGAGTTTGGGGGTCAGCAAACTCCTGAGCATGGCTCAAATGAATCTTCAATTAGTGACGAGATCAGCTTCTGTAGCCATCGAAGCGGCGGTCTACTTCGATGATAAAATCGTTATCCGTGAGCAACTGGGACTTCTATTACCTCAGGCGGATGTATCGAAAGCACAACTTGTATACCCTGATGGTGTAGAGTTTCTGGCTTGGGAAATAGAAGCTAATCATCAATTAAATATTTTCGCTCAATGGGTGGTGAATCGGATTCTTGAGCCAGAAGCTGAAATGATCAGTTTTCAGAACCAAGAGTTGGCTAGGCTGATTCTTTGGCCCAATGGTGAACAGATCCTTCGTTTTATGCGTTTGGGTTTTTCGGCCTTGCTCTTTAGTTTGTTAATTACCGCGTTTATCATCCTGATGGTAACGAGGCGTCTACATCGAGAGTTAAGTAAACCGCTACTTGAATTAGCTGCCGTTTCTTCCAAAGTAAGAACGGACCGTGATTTTAGTGTCAGAGTAAGCCGCAGTCGCATTGCTGAAATTGACAGTCTTCGTGTTGACTTTAATGCCTTACTGGATGAACTGCATCAGTGGCAGTCAAGCATGGAGTCCCTAAACCAGCATCTACACTATCATGCTAATCATGATTCTCTCACCGGGTTAGCCAACCGGCATTACTTTGAAAAGACTGTTCAACGTGCACTTGATTTTGCCGTAGAGCACAAGACTGAGTTATGCATTCTGTACTTAGATGGCAACGACTTCAAAAAGATTAATGACACCTATGGTCATGCGACTGGAGATGAAGTGCTCAGAGCAATGAGTCAGCGGATCAAATCGGCCTTACGAGAGACCGATCTAGTGGCGCGCGTGGGCGGTGATGAATTTTGTGTGCTGTTAAATCATTTAGGTGATCTAGAGGAGATCAACAGACTAAAAGTGAAAATTAGCGATGCCCTGAAACGACCCTTACAACTCTCTGATAGTGTTCAAATAGATTTGTCTGCGAGTATTGGCATGGCACGTTTTCCTCAAGATGGTGAATCGCTAGATGCGTTGATGCATGCTGCGGATCACGCTATGTACCAAACTAAGCGAAATGCAAAGATATTAAAAAAACACTATGATACCGAGTAATTGAGCTAGCAAAAGGAAAACTCAAATGCGTGTCTTAAAGATCCAAGTTACTTATATAGTGTTTTTAGTGGCGCTCGCCTTGTTGATCAGTGGCTGCCAATCGATGCCATCTCAGGTTTTTCAGAGCAACAAAAGCGTGTACTTAGCCAGCAGGGCTTTGAACCTATCGCTGATGATGAATGGATGTTAAGTCTTTCTGCGCTAATACTATTTGGGTTTAACGACCATCAGTTGACCGATGAGAGCCGTGAACGGGTGCAGCAATTGGGTAAAGGATTGATGGATATAGGGATTACACGCATACGTATAGAGGGACATGCCGATAATATGGGTGATCCTGAATACAATTTGTGGCTATCTCAGCAGCGAGCTGATGCCGTTGCTATGGAAATTTCAGCCTTGGGGCTCCCTCGCGATACCGTGCTGACTCAAGGGCTAGGAAGTATGTTTCCCGTTGCCAGCAATGATACGCGCGAGGGACGTGCACAAAATAGGCGTGTAACGATTATTGTGAGTCCTTAGGCGTTGTAGGAATCCGTTTTTCTTCAGATGCCCAACATGACACGAGACTTCCTTGGTCTTCGTGAATACTCGGCCGTTTCTGTTTGCACTTTTCATCCGCAAACTCACAACGAGGATGGAAAGTGCATCCTGATGGCGGATCGATAGGGCTAGGTATTTCACCTGTCACTTGCTTTCGTCTTCGGCCACTCATTTCGTGATCAGGAATAGCGTCTAACAGCATGCGTGTGTAAGGGTGTGCTGGTTGTATGAAGAGTTGATCACTGGGTGAGTTTTCAACCATAGAGCCTAAATAAAGCACACCAATGCGATCCGCCATATGCTTGACTACGGAAAGGTCATGACTGATAAAGAGATAGGTTAATCCGAACTCATCCTGTAAATCTCGCATCAAATTGAGTATTTGTGCCTGTACTGATACATCCAAGGCTGACGTCGGTTCGTCACAGACCAGAAAGTCCGGTTGAGCCGATAGCGCTCTAGCGATAGCAATACGTTGGCGCTGTCCACCCGAAAACTCATGTGGATACTTGTGTCTATCTCTTCCGGCGAGTCCTACCTTATCCAGCAGTTCTTCTACCGTGCGACGCACGTCGTTTTGGCTTTTGGCGAGACCAAAGGCGTGAATAGGTTCGGCAATAATATCACCAACTCGCCAACGTGGATTAAGACTCGCAAATGGATCTTGGAAGATCATCTGAATCCGACGGCGCAAGGTTTTGAACGCCTCACCCCGTGTGTTTTTTAATGACTGTCCATCAAACAGAATTTCACCAGATGAAGGATGGATCAGGTCAACAATCAACTTGGCAATAGTGGATTTTCCTGAGCCTGATTCACCTACCAAGGCAAAGGTTTCTCCTCGATTAATGCTAAAGGAAACCTGATCAACCGCAGTTAAGAAACGTTGTGGTTCCCCTTCTATAACACGGTTAAGCCAAGGTTTAGATACATCGAAATGACAGGATAAGTTTTTCACATCCAGTAAAGGCTTATCATTGATGGAAGTGAATGAGTTCATGGCGTTTCTCCATCATAAAGCCAGCAGGAAACTTGTCCTTGATCGGTAGTAATAAGTTCAGGGCGATCCTGAGTACAGCGTGCTATTTTTTGGGTACAACGCGGGTTAAATGCACAGCCACTCGGAATAGCATCAAGGCGGGGCATACTACCGGGTATTTGCGTTAATCGTTCGACACGTTCGACAATAGAGGGAATAGAGCCCATGAGACCTTGTGTATAAGGATGTTGAGGGCGTTTGACGATTTGACGTACTTCACCAATTTCGGCAACACGCCCTGCATACATTACAGCCACACGATCACAGGCTTCAGCGATAACGCCCATATCGTGAGTCACTAACATTACTGCCGTCTTGTGTTCATGACACATGCGCTTCAAGACATCGATAATCTGGGCTTGAACAGAGACATCTAGCGCCGTAGTCGGTTCATCTGCAATGATCAGTTCCGGTTCGCCCGCTAGGGCCAGCGCAATCACAACGCGTTGACGCATACCCCCAGAGAATTGATGTGGATAATCATCAATACGTTTGCTCGCAGCCGGAATACCGACTTCATCTAAGAGTTGTACAGCTCGAGCTCGAGCGTCTTTATCATTTAACGGGAGGTGTGTCTGTATGGTTTCTATCAGCTGATCAGCAATGGTTAAAATCGGGTTAAGCGATGTCAATGGGTCTTGAAAGATCATCGCAATGCGCTTACCCCGTAAACGACGCATCTGCTCGTAAGGCAGTTGATCGATACGTTGGTCTTTTAACCAGATTTCACCAGAGGCAACATGTCCAGGTGGCTCCAACAGACCAATGATGGCAGCTCCCGTTAGCGATTTACCCGCACCAGACTCACCTACCATGCCGAGTATTTCTCCGGGATATATATCAAATGAAACCTTGTCCAAGGCGGTCAGTTTGATTTTGCGTTTCGGGAACTCTACAACCAGATCCCTAACAGAGAGAAGAGGTTCAGTCATCTTAGCGTAACCTTGGGTTGAGAGCGTCACGTAACCAGTCACCTAAAAGGTTCACGGAGAGCGCTAGAATTAATAGGGTGATACCAGGGAAAAGTGTAATCCACCACTCACCTGAAAAAAGAAACTCGTTACCGACTCGAATTAAGGTGCCTAAGCTGGGTTGTGTGGCGGGCACACCAACCCCTAAAAAGGACAGGGTAGACTCTAAAATAATAGCTAACGCCAGGCCGATAGTACCGATAACGAGAACGGGGCCCATCACGTTGGGTAGGATGTGTCGTGCCAAAATGCGAAAGGATGAAACGCCAAATAAGCGAGCGGCTTGAACATATTCTTTATTTTTTTCAGCCAGTGTTGAGCTGCGTACGGTTCTTGCGTACTGAACCCAATCGCTTAACCCGATAGAAAGAATCAGGACATAGATCGCAGCTTGTTCTTGCATCTCGTTAGGGATCAAGCTTTTCGTAATACCAAAGATCAGCAGAGCAACTAGGATCGCTGGAAAGCTTAATTGTACGTCGGCAATTCGCATAATAATGGTGTCAACTAAACCACCCTTGTAACCAGCAATTAATCCTAGGGTGATCCCTAAGATGGCCGCAAAGGCAACAGCTGCAAATCCCACCAGGAGTGAAATCCGAGCGCCATACAAAATGGCAGAGAAAATATCTCGCCCTTGGCTATCAGTCCCCATCCAGTATACATTACCGGTAAAGGCATTAGGTTCCATAGGTGGGGTAAAGCCGTCCATCAAGTTTAATGATGAAGGATCAAAAGGGGTATGAGGGGCAATCCAGGGAGCAAACGCCGCCGCTAATATGATCACCAGTGTTAACAATGCCGACAGTATAATAATGGGTCGACGACTAAAGTCATAAAACAGGTCACTGTCCACTATGCGACGCCAGATTGATGCGTCAGTCGGTGGAGCAGAAAGTGATGTTGTATCAGTCATAAAGGTTTCTCATCTGTTGTGCGACGATTATCGGCTAGCGCTGCGTTTAGTAACACGTAAGCGCGGATCAACGGCAAAGTACAACAGATCCACAATTAAATTGATGACCACAAATACCAGCGCAATTAACAGCAAGTAGGCTGACATAAAGGGAATGTCTACGAAACGGATAGCGTTGATAAACAGTAAGCCAACCCCAGGCCATTGAAAAACTGTTTCCGTAATAATCGCAAAGGCAATGATGGAGCCGAGTTGAAGACCCGCAATGGTAATGACGGGTAATAGCGTATTTTTCAATGCATGATGGAAGTGGATTGAGCGTTGTTTGATGCCGCGGGCCCTGGCAAATTTAATATAGTCGGTTCGTAGCACTTCAAGCATCTCTGCACGCACTAAACGCATCAGCAGTGTCAGTTGGAAAAGCCCTAGCGTAATGGCAGGTAGAATCAGCGATTTCCAGCCGGATACTGTCAGTAATCCGGTACTCCAGTTTTGGGTAATTTGTACGGTTTCTCCCCGACCAAACGAAGGAAGCCATTGCAGTTCCACGGAGAAGAGGTAGATCAGCAAAATACCGATCAGGAAAGTTGGCAGGGATACACCAATAAGTGATGATGACATGATGAAATGACTTAACCAACCGTCACGTCGTAAGGCGGTGTAAACACCTAGGCCGATACCTAAGCTAATCGCTAGTACACCAGATACCAGTGCCAGTTCGAGGGTGGCGGGAAGTCGTTCAGCGATTACTTCTGATACGGGGCGGGCCATCCGATATGAGATGCCAAACTCACCCTTAAGTGCATTACCAACAAACCGGATAAACTGTACTGGAATGGGATCGTTAAGTCCGAGCCGTTCACGTAGCTCTGCTCGATCTTGTTGGCTGGCCTCTTGGCCAACCATGTTATTAATGGGATCGCCAACAAATTGGAATAAACTAAAGGAGATGAAGGCAACGACCAACATCACCATAGCCGCTTGAATTAAGCGACGAATCAACATTGCAATCATAATGCTGTGCTCATCTGGAATGAGAAGTCTCCGCCTCGGTTTGAGGCGGAGGATGAAAGGTTACTTGAAGGACAAGTATTTCAGCATTGGCTGATTTTGAGACTGCACAGCAAAGTTGATATCTTGACGCACAGCCCAATTCAGCACTTGATGGTGAACAGGTAGATAAACAATTTCATCCTGAACAATTTCCCATGCGCGTGCGATCTTAGCATTACGGGCATCTAGATCGGTTTCGGTTGGTAGGGCTCTTGAGAGACTATCAAACTCCTCATTTGACCAACCTGTAAAGTTCCAAGCACCTGTATCAGGTGTTTTGGTTTCAAGCAGGAAGTCGAATACATAATGTGAGTCCAAAGGAGGGACTGCCCAACCTAAGATATAGAAGTCCAGCTCACCTTGCTGAAGTTCAGCAAAATGGATGCTGTTGGCTCGTGCATCAAGGCGCACATTGATTCCCGCCTGACCTAACATGCCGGTTACGGCCTGACAGATGGCTTCGTCATTCACATAACGATCATTCGTACAGGTTAGCGTGACAGTAAAGCCGTTTTCATAACCGGCTTCCGCTAGTAATTCTTTGCGCGATTAAGATTTGTTTCAGGCACAGTATCTAGCTCGGCAGTCCAGCCATTGACAAAGGAAGGTGCAATCATGCCTGCGGGTACGGATTGACCTCTCATCACTACCTGCTGAATGGCGTTACGGTTGATGGCGATATTCATTGCTTCGCGAACACGTCGATCAGCGAAAGGGTTAGCGCCTTGTACATTTGAAGTGCGTAACTCTTCACGTCCCTGATCCATACCAAAGAAAATGGTACGATTTTCAGGTGCAGACAGCATGGTGATATTAGGTGAATTACTCAATCGATTGATATCTTGTACCGGAACGTCTTGTAAGAAATCAACTTCGCCTGACAGCATCGCTGCAGCACGAGTAGCTGCCGACTGGATAGGGGTTAAAACAACACGACTGATCTCAAGTGGGAACTGATCAATACCCCAGTAGTCGTCATTACGAACCATTTCTGTGCGCACGTCTGGGTCACGGCTTACTAATCTGAACGGTCCCGTGCCATTAGCGTTACGCACTGCAAAGTTTTCTTCACCAGCGGAATAATCTTGTGGTGTCAGTACGTTATTGGCTTCGGCCCAAGCTTTGCTCATGATAAACAAGTTAGTGAGATTGTTGGGTAGCAGTGGAGTGGGTCCATTGGTTTCAATATGAACGGTATGATCGTCTATGGCACGCACATCAACAACTGAACTAATCAGTGTACGCATGTCAGAATTAGGATGTTGTGCTCGCTGAAATGAGAAAACGACATCTTCAGCAGTGAAAGGTGTGCCATCATGAAACTTAACACCTTCACGCAATTTAAATTCCCAAACACTCGGATTTTCAGTGACTTCCCAAGAAACGGCTAACCCAGGCTTCATTTCAGAATCTAAATCCAAATAAATCAGTGGATTATAAATTTGGTGGGCAACGGCATGGGTTTGACCATGATTTTGTGAGTGGGGATCGAAGGTCAGTGAATCACCTGCACTGGCCCAGCGTAGGGTCTGAGCATTGGCGCTTGCCATCATAATCATTGAAATGGCGGTACCTAAGGTAAGTGTACGCGTAACGTCACGAAGTGTGTTCTTCATGTGGATTCCTCATGAAATTATTATATCCTTGCAACTGGGATAGGTCGCACGGCTTGATTTGTATTCAAACAGCTAAAAGCCTAGTCTTAGAATACAGTATTAGCTAGCTTCATCTTATGAATCAAGCTAGCAAAAAATATAGCTAAAAATACACCGAGTAGAAAATATTTTTAATGACAATTTCATTCAGGATCGCGTAATGAACACGCCAGGCACCCTCTACATCATTTCAGCGCCTTCGGGTGCAGGTAAAACGAGCTTAGTAAAAGCTTTGTTAAAACTGGATTCTGCAATCCGCGTCTCAGTTTCTCATACTACTCGACCTGCACGCCCTGGCGAGGTCGATGGTCAGGACTATAACTTTGTCACGCATTCACAATTTGATCAAATGATTGATGAAGGTCATTTTTTGGAGTATGCGGAAGTTTTCGAAAATAAGTATGGCACTTCACAAACTTGGGTTAAGGAGCAGCTTGAGCAAGGCGTGGATGTTATCCTTGAAATTGACTGGCAAGGAGCACAGCAGGTAAGGCGTCTGATGAAAAATACGCTCTCAATATTTATTTTACCACCGAGCAAAAAGGTACTTGAGGAGCGCTTACAGGGAAGAGGCCAAGATCCAGCAGAGGTGATCGCTCTCAGAATGTCTAAGGCTGTTGATGAAATGAGCCACTATCCGGAGTTTGATTATGTTATCATTAACGACAATTTTGATCAGGCATTAACAGAGTTGCACAGTGTGTTTATCGCACGGCGGTTGCGTCAAGAAGTACAGCAGCTTCGATATGAAGGCTTATTAACAGAACTCTTGTCGTAAAACTGATCATTTTGTAAACTATTTCATCTTTTTTGCCCCACATTCTGAGGTTGGTATGGCTCGAGTAACTGTAGAAGACTGTCTTGATAATCTAGAAAATCGTTTTGAATTGGTCATGGTGGCTTCAAAGCGTGCTCGCCAGTTGGCGATTGGTGGCAAAGATCCTAAAGTTGATTGGGAAAATGATAAGCCAACCGTTGTTGCATTACGTGAAATCAGTGCGGGTCTAATTGATCGCTCTGTGATGCAGGATGCAGACGAGTTCTGATTCTTCCAATTTCCTTGCTAATACGGCATCATCACTGAATGACAGGTGGAGTGGTAAAAACCACCTTGCTCAACAGGAGTGATGATGCGACCATAGACGACCTTTCCCAGCGATTAACTGAATATCTAGACTCGGACCAGATAAATCTGGTGCGGAGAGCCTACTTTTATGCAGAGCAAGCGCATGACGGTCAGCGTCGAAAAAGCGGCGAACCCTACGTTACCCATCCCCTAGCAGTAGCATCGATTCTTGCCAATATGCACATGGATCATCCGAGTCTTATTTCGGCCATGCTGCATGATGTGATTGAAGACACTGAGATTAGCTACGAAGGAATATCCGAGCAGTTTGGTCAATCAGTGGCGGACATTGTGGATGGTGTCTCTAAGTTGACTCACCTTGAGTTTGAGACGCGAGCAGAAGCCCAGGCTGAAAATTTCCAAAAAATGGTCATGGCGATGGCCGAAGATATCCGCGTCATCATTGTCAAACTTTCTGACCGCCTTCACAACATGCGCACCTTAGGTGCGATGCCGCCAGAAAAAACAACGACGTATTGCTAGAGAAACTCTAGATATCTATGCACCTGTCGCCGCGCGTTTAGGGATGCGTGACTTGCAGGTAGAGCTTGAAGATCTCGCTTTTCAGGCCTACCACCCGATGCGCGCCAAGTATATCCGTAGAGCCGTTGTTAAAGCGCGTGGTCAGCGCAAAGACATTATCAGCAGTATTGAAAAATCGATTGATAATCGATTGAAAATGGAAGGGTTGCAAGGTTCGGTTTACCGGCCGAGAGAAGCATCTGTATAGCATCTATAAAAAGATGAAAACACAACGTAAGGCCTTTGTGGATATTATGGATGTGTTTGCTTTCCGAGTGGTTACCGAAAGTGTCGATGATTGTTATCGAGTCTTAGGTGTTGTGCACAATCTCTATAAGCCGGTTCCGGGGCGTTTTAAAGATTATATCGCCATACCTAAAGCTAATGGCTATCAGTCACTGCATACGGACTTATTTGGCGCTAAAGACATTACCATTGAAGTGCAGATCCGTACGCGGGAGATGGATGCTGTCGCAAGCCAAGGTATCGCAGAACATAGTCACTATAAGGTTTATGGTGATTCAGACAGTGCGGTGGGCTCCTATAATCGAGCGAGAAAGTGGGTTAAAGGTTTGTTGGAAATGCAGGAACGTGCGGGTGACTCTATGGAGTTTATTGAGCATGTCAAAAAAGACCTTTTCCCAGACGAAGTCTATGTGTTTACGCCGAAGGGGCGCATTCTTGAGCTTCCCAAAGGCGCAACCCCTATCGACTTTGCTTATGCGGTGCATACCGATATTGGTAACTCCTGTGTTTCTTGCCGTATTGACCGGCGTTTAGCGCCCTTGTCGCAGCCACTAGAAAGTGGGCAGACGGTTGAAATCATTACGACGCCTCGTGCTCAACCCAATATTGCATGGTTAAACTTTGTTGTCACGGGTAAAGCGCGTTCCAGTATTCGGCATTTCCTAAAGAATCAACAGCGCCACGAGTCTGTTGAGTTAGGACGGCGATTGTTGAATCAGTTTTTGAGTAATTATGGCACCAGTTTGGAGCATGTTGATCCTGTTAAATTGGGCGAGTTACTCAAAGATGCTGAATTAAACTCCCTACAGGATCTGCTAGAAGATATTGGTATGGGCAATCGAATGGCTTATGTCGTGGCAAGAAGACTAAAGCCTGATACTGTCGAAGATGAGCCAGCGGTTTCCAAAAGTAAAAGGTAAGCCAATAGCGATTAAAGGCGTTGAAGGGGTTGTCTTACAATATGCACGTTGCTGTCATCCCATCCCAGGGGATGCGATTTTAGGTTACATCAGTGCGGGCAAAGGCATGGTTGTCCACCGAACAGATTGTGGCAACTTAGGCAATAGTAAAGATGATCCCGAGCGCTGTATCTACCTTGAATGGTCGGGTAGTGAAAGGATGAGTATCCTGTGACGCTGATGCTTGAAGTGGAGTCTCAGCGTGGCATTATCGCCAATCTTGCATCAGCAGTGACCGAAGCAGGTGCTAACTTACTTAAAATAGATAGTGGTGAACATGAGGGGCAGATCTACAAGGTGCAGATGGATTTAGCGGTCACCAATCGTGTTCATTTGGCTGCCGTGATTAAAAAGTTGCGACGTTTAAGGGCGGTATTGAAAATCACCCGACCCTAATCAGTTTTCTGTTACACTAGAGATTATATAAGCATAGTGTGCATTTTGGAGGGATAACCATTGTCAGTCGGAGCAAGGCCTCTAGGCCAAATGGAAAAAAATGTGGTCCGAGTTGCTCTAGTGCATGATCAACAGGGAAAAGCCTTAGTGATTTTGCCGGCAAACGCACTACTGAATTTGGCGACCGTTTGGAAGCTAACTGGACGTCAATTGCAACCCGTGAGTTGTGCAGATGCGAAGCGTTTTTTCGCTCAAGAGGGCCTAAAAAGTCAACGCGGCCAAGAACAGTTGCTCGCTATGCCCTTGATTCTTGATTCTCAAGTGAAGCACAAAAAAACAGAGGTATGGGAGCCTTTCACGGGTTTGCGGTTCTCGATTGATGAGGCGCGCCTCAAAAAAGCTGAGTACACGGGTGAGTTGGGTTTAACGTCTGAGTTGATCTATGAGCAAGTGGCGATGCAAAATGATGTTGAAGCCATCACCCAGGCCCTAGAGCGTTTCTCAGCGCTACGCGTCCGTCAACGTCTTGAAGACACCTTAAGCTTACCGGGTTTTAGTCAAACCACGCGTAAGTTGATTATGCTTAGAAGTGACCCCGATGCTAAGGTGGAAGATCTGTTAAGCATTGTCAAAGTCGATGCGCCAGTGAGTGCGCAAGTGATGAGCTGGGCGGCTTCACCCTACTATGCAGCGCCTGGTAAAGTTGAATCGCTCGAGGATGCCGTCATTCGAGTATTAGGTTTTGACTTAGTCATCAACCTTGCTCTCGGTGTTGCTATGGGTCGAGTGATGAGTATGCCAGAAAATACCCCTCGTGGAGGTACACCCTTCTGGTTGCAGTCGGTAGCGACCGCGGTGTTTGCAGATCAATTGGCAAGGCAGGCTAAGTTAGAGAATCGACCCAAGCCTGGTTTAGTGTATCTTTCTGGTCTGCTGCATAATTTTGGTTATTTGTTGCTTGCCTATCTCTTTCCTGCACAGTTTTCGACCCTGTCACGTTATATCGAGGCTAATCCGCACCTATCCTATACCATGATAGAGCAACAGGTGCTTAGGTTAACCAGAGAGCAAGTAGGTGCTTGGTTGTTGGAAAGTTGGGAGCTGCCCAGTGAAGTCTGTGCGGCCATACGTTGGCAAAATGATGCTGAGTATGCGGGTGACTATGCTGAATATGCGAAGCTCCTGCATCTGAGTAAAACAATCTTGGCAGAGCTGGGTTTTTGTGACGGTCCGATTGAGTCTGTTTCAGCTGAAGAGTTAGCGGCTGTGGGTCTCTCGTTAGAAACGAAGAATCAAGTGGTTGAGGCTTTTATTAAAGACCAAGATAAATTAAACGAGCTAGCTAAGTTATTCGGCGATAAATAATTAGCTCAATTCAGAGGCCGTTAGTTCGGCCTCTTTGATCTCTAGCGCTTCAAGCTGCTCCATCCATTCCGTTTCACACTCTTCAACTCGCTGTTTGAGTTCCGCTTGCTGTTGTAATAGCTGCTTTAAGTGGTCTTTACGTTCAGCAGTGTAGAGATCAGGGTCCGCTAATTGAGTTTCGATCAAGGTGAGTTGATTGGCTAATTCGGCGACTGCTTTTTCTAGTTTTTCTATAGACTGTCTTAAGGGTCTTAGTGCTGCACGTTTTTCTGCCTGCTGGCGCTTTAGTTCTTTCTTCTCGTTGGCACTGAGTGAGCGCTCACCATTACTCTTAGATTGATTGGGTTGAGCCAGCGCTTCTTGGCGACGATACTGACTTAGCCACAGTTGATAGTCATCAAGATCTCCGTCAAAAGGTTTGACTTCACCATCAGCGACTAATAAAAACGTATCCACCGTGTTTCGTAATAGATGACGGTCGTGGGAAACTAAAATCAGACTGCCCTCAAAACTCTGTAAGGCAAGTGTTAAAGCGTGACACACTTCAAGATCAAGATGGTTAGTCGGTTCATCCATTAACAGTAGATTGGGACGTTGCCAAGCAATTAAAGCTAGGGCTACGCGAGCTTTTTCTCCCCCAGAGAACTTATCCACCGGAGCTAGCGCTTTGTCACCCACAAAATCAAAACTACCAAGAAAATCCCGAATGGACTGATCCGTTGCTTTAGGGCTTAGCCGCTGAAGGTGTAAAAAGGGTGAAGCTTTCGGGTCCAGCGCTTCTAATTGGTGCTGTGCAAAGTAACCAATACGTAAGTGCTCACCACTGGTACGCTCACCACATAATGGCGATAGGTCACCCGTTAATGTTTTAATAAGTGTTGATTTACCCGCACCATTAGGACCCAGTAAACCAATTCTCTCCCCCGGGGTAAGGGTTAAAGAGAACTTGCTCAATATCTTGGTGCCAGCATAGCCTAATTCAGTATGTTGTAGGCTCAGTAAAGGCGTAGAGGTTTTGTCACTATTGGCAAAGCTAAAGGTGAAAGGACTATCGATGTGCGCCGGAGAGAGCTGTTCCATCCGCTCAAGTTCTTTCAGTCGACTCTGTGCTTGTTTTGCCTTGGAGGCTTTGGCTCGAAAGCGACGAACAAAGCTTTCGATCTGTTGGATACGCTCTTGTTGTTTTTCAAAGGCTGCTTGTTGTTGCGAAAGCCTTTCAGCTTTGGCTCGCTCAAACGCAGTGTAGTTACCTTTGTAAAGCGTCAGTTGTTGTGCAGACATGTGCACAATATGACCTACGACATTATCCAGAAAGTCGCGATCATGAGAGATTAACAGCAAAGTGCCCGGATAGCTTTTCAACCACTGTTCCAGCCATAACGTAGCATCAAGGTCTAAGTGGTTGGTGGGTTCGTCAAGCAATAATATATCTGATCGGCACATCAGTGCCCGAGCGAGGTTTAGCCTTATTCGCCAGCCGCCGGAGAAGGAAGACACCGACTTTTCGGCGTCGCCAACTTTGAACCCTAAGCCGTTGAGTAACTGATGTGCTCTTGCTTCAGCACGATAGCCATCAATATGCTCTAGCTCAGCGTGCAGTTCACCTGTGCGCTCAGCATTATGATCCGCTTCTGCTTGCTTTAATTCAGCCTGAATTCGACGTAACTCTTTGTCACCATCAAGCAGAAATTCAAGGGCAATTTTTGAAGTCGCCGATACTTCCTGAGCCATATGCGAAATGATGGCGGATTCAGGAAGTTTGAGCTCACCTGTGTCGGGTTGAAGCTCACGAAGTAACAGTTGAAAAAGGCTAGACTTGCCCACGCCATTACTGCCAATGATGCCAACCTTCCATCCAGCATGAAGGGTCAGATCGGCATGATCGAGTAGACGAGTTGTTCCGCGTTGTATGCTAAGCTGTGAGATCTGAATCATGGCGAGATTTTATCACAGAATGCAGTTAGACAATCCACTTTGGCACTATATATCAGCTGTTTATTCACAAGCAGAGATAGAGACTCTTTGTCTTGAGTTACAGGATCATGGCTTGCAGGTGAACAGCGTTTTATGCTGTATTTGGCTAGCGCAGCAGCAAAAGCGTTATGATCCCTTGATGTTTGATGTCGCTCAACAGCCTTGGCGAAAAAAAATTCTTACTTCCTTTTCGAGAGATGCGCTACGCACTTCGCCTTGAGAAGGTCCAGCAAACGATGTTGTCTAGCTGTTATGAGTCGATGAAAGATACAGAACTTGCCATGGAGCAGGTTGATATTGCCCTGCTATGGCAGAGTTCGAATCATTTAACTCAGCTTGATAAGCCTTTATCAGTGGACACCCTCGCTCTCGACAATCTAGAGATCTATATTCAATCTGAAAATGTGATGAATCCTGATGTATGTCATGTTTCTTGTCGCTCATTGGTCAGCCGTTTGTGCTAATCTTGCTTAAGCACTGAACTTTGGCGTTAAATAGTTAACTAAGCCGAACAGGTGAATGTGTTATCCACTTAAATTAATAGGAACACTTTATGAAAAAAAATTGCACTGGCCGCCATGCTTGCCGGAAGTGTTAGCTTGGCTCAGGGCGTTCATGCTCAAGCCTTGGAAACTGATGAGGCAAAATTGAGTTACAGCTTGGGGGTCATGATTGGCGAGAATATTCTTATTCATGACTTCCAATCACTAGACACAGAAGCTTTCCGTATGGGTATTGATACGGTTTATGGTAATCAAGATGCACTGATGACGCCGGAAGAAATTATGGCGACCATGCAGGCTTTCCAGCAGACACAAATGGAAGCTCAGCGTGCTGCATTCGCTGCTCAAGCTGCTGAAAACTTGAGTTTGGGAGAAGCTTTCCTAGCAGAAAACGCCGCTAAGTCTGGCGTGACTACTACCGCTACAGGATTGCAGTATGAACAACTGGAAGCAGGAGAAGGGGCTTCACCTACCGCTGCAGATGTGGTCAAGGTTCACTATCGCGGTCATTTGATTGATGGTACTGAGTTCGATAGCTCTTACTCTCGAGGTGAGCCAATTTCATTCCCCTTGAGCGGTGTAATCCCTGGTTGGACTGAAGGTTTGCAACTCATGCAGGTGGGTGAAAAAGCTCGCTTAGTGATCCCGTCTGATCTTGCCTACGGTCCTAATGGCATGGGTAATGCGATAGGTCCTAACGAAACGCTTGTATTTGAAGTTGAGCTACTTGAGATCAATCCAGAGATGAATTGATTTTAGCGGATCTCGCCTTGCTTCACCTTTCAGGAGCAAGGCGAGCGCTTAGCGTAACTCGTTTAAAAGTCCATTTGACCCTATCGTACATAGCCACCTGCTCGAGAAAACCCCACAGCATTTGCGCCTGTCTGAACAGGTCCAGTGTGTCCTCGTTGTGCCAGCCTCCAACTTTGTTCCAATCGTCCAGAACGGGTATCCCATAACATGACTTTACCTGATGCGGTACCTGTTAACAGCTGTGATGCATCGGGAGAAAAGCGCGCAGATATGTGACTTAAACGACGGGTGATAAAGCTTTCGTCACCACTGAGTGAATGAATAATTTCACCCGTTTGAGGGTTCCAGATCCGAGCACTACTGAGTGTGGCTGCACTGAAAGCCAGCTGACCGTCTGGGCTAAGTTCAACACGATTAACAACATTGTCGAAGACTAATTCGCTGATGATGGTTTCATTGGGTAGATCCCACACCCGCGCAATAAAATCATCTGCGCCCGTGATGGCAAAGCGCCCATCATGACTCAGAGCAACACTTCTCACTCTGGCTGGGTGTCTTAGCGTGTGTCTAACGCCACCATTTTTAACATCAAAATAAACGGCGGTATGGTTTGCAAGTCCAAGTAAGGCGAAGTCTCCGTTACGGGAAAGTGCCATGTCTAGGATTTCGCCAGGACTGCTCCAGAACCAGACAGGTTGACCATCAACTGTTTGCCAAAGTACAAGGTCCGTGGTGGTCGCGGTGACTGCAAAGTCGCCTTCTGGGGAAAATGCACTGGAGATAATGCTGGAAAATCCACCTTGAACATGATTCCAATCATAGAGCCTTTCTCGTGATTGTAAGTCCCAAAAGTGCCCACCAAGCTCAAAGGAGCCAATTACGGCAAAACGTCCGTCGTCAGATAAGGATGCCCCAAAGCTACCCCTTGCGGTTAAGGGGTAGTTGTTTTCGGGTGCTTTAGCTGAGTCGCATCCCATCAGGATTAACACAAGACTCAGCAGAAGTGCTAAACGTATCATGCCATTGCTTGCGCTTGTTCACTGTGTGCGTTGTGCAGAATTTCGATCAGTTGATCTTCAACAGAAAAGCGTTCTTCAAGAGATTCACCTAGCTTAGACAACTGGTTTGAAAAATCGCGTAACTCACGAAGGGTTGGATGATTAAAGCCGTTACACGCATCATTAAAATCCAGAGCAAAGTCGGTTGTGGGTTGAATCAAAGGCAACAGCATTTGTGCTTTTTCAACGCTACCGTCTTTGAACTCGCGGCCTTCATTTAATAATTGTTCATAAACTTCGAAATGACCAGAAGAGATATAATCGATTAAAATTGAACAAAAATTATCCAGTTTGGCGTTTAGGGACTCGCCAACCTCAGCGTCAGGTAGATTAATAAAAGAGCTAATCAGTTGTTGGCGTTGTTCTAGCC
>JAJOJN010000133.1 GCA_021208565.1 Nitrincola sp. | reverse complement strand
ACATAGATGCTGATAAAGGATTATTCAGTCAGAGGAGATAGGTTCCGCTGAGCCAGCTGCTTGAGCGTTTGATCTTTTTCATGCCACAACGCCTGAACCCACTGCTGAAAGGCAAGTCGATATTCAGGGTCGTTTTCATAATCACCATGACGTAACTGATCAGGAATCGGTTTTTCTTGAACAATCACATGACAGCGTTTCATTTTTCCCTGTAAAAACGCCCAGTAGGTGGGAATGCCATCTGGGTAATGAATAGTGACATCTAGAATGGATCTAAATTGATCACCCATTGCGTTGAACGCAAAAGCCATGCCTCCAGCCTTAGGTTTCAGCAGATATTGAAATGGAGAGTTTTGTTGCTGATGTTTAGCTGGGGTAAAGCGAGTACCTTCTAAAAAGTTCATCACACTGGTTGGCATGTCTCTAAACTTTTCGCAGGCTTTGCGAGTCGTTTCGATATCTTTACCCTTCATCTCGGGGTGTTTTTCTAAATAGGCTTTGCTATAACGTTTCATAAAAGGGAAGTCGAGCGCCCACCATGCGGCTCCCATGATCGGTACCTTGATCAGCTCCTGCTTTAAAAAAAAACTTGAGAAGTGGAATGCGACCATTCAGGCAATGTTGAAGCACCATGATATCGACCCAAGACTGATGGTTGCTGATAACAAAATACCAGCCTTTAGGATCAAGTGTTTCGGGTAATTGAATTTCCCAGTCCATTCGTTGTGTTAGGCGCATCCACAAGGAGTTATTGCTGACCCAGCGATTGGCAATAAACACAAGGATCGCCGTCAATTGGCGGCGTATCGGTTTGTGTGGAATGATAATTTTCAGAAAGGTGAAAAAAAATAAAAAGAAAGAAGAAACCAAGATATTGATGAATAAAAGAAGACTGGCAATGATTCCGGTAACAAACGACATGCTCATTCCTTTAGCCGAAGCTCTATTCTGTTTTTTTCAAAGCATATCAACTGTCTCTGTTAAAGTCATGGTCTTCTGTTCACGTATCAATTCTCTTGGGAGAGCAGTGTTGGCTTTGAACAGATTACTTTGAGTTGATGTTCATTTATCGCATTGTAAAAGCAGTTCGGCCTTCCTGTGTGACAGGCAGGGCCTTTCTGATCTACGAGGAGTAAAAGCGCATCACCATCACAATCTAACCTCGCTTCAATTAAGGTTTGTGTATGGCCTGAAGTTTCTCCTTTGCGCCAAAGGGCTTTTCTTGAGCGCGACCAATAGCAGACTTGTTGTGTGGTTAAGGTTTCCATAAGTGCTTGTTTGTTAATCCAAGCCAACATCAGTACATCTTTGGTGTCATATTGTTGCGCAATCGCCGTGATTAAACCGTCAGTGTTCCAAGGAATGGAGTCAATCACGTCACTTAGTGGCATTTCACTATTTTTTGTAGCTTTTTCTAATGATAACCAAATAGACATAGATGATGTAACTCAGTATTAAGGATAATTAATGTTATAATATAACATTAATTATGTCCAATTACGTTGTTAAGGTATCTATAATGTCCCATGATTTATCGGATCGAATGGAAAAAAACACGCTGATCTGTTGATCTGTTCAGGCGCAGTATTTACACCAAATGGTGTTGAGCAGATAGATGTCGCGTTACTCGGTGGTAAAATTGTAGCGCTGGGTAATCTTCAGTTGTCTTGGAGTGCCGAGAGGCGAATTAACGCAAAAGGTCTCCATGTTTTACCCGATGTCATTGATAGTCAGGTTCATTTTCGTGAGCCTGGATTAACGCATAAAGAGGATATTGAAACCGGAACACGTGGTGCAGTTTTGGGGGGTGTAACTGGTATTTTTGAAATGCCCAATACCAATCCCTTAACGCTTTGGGAAGAGGACTTAAACGCAAAACTTAGTGCGGCTAAAAATAGAGCCTGGTGTCATTATGCGTTTTATATCGGTGGGTCCTCTGTGAATGCTGATCACCTAGCATCACTGGAGCGCATGCCAGGGTGTGCTGGCGTTAAAGTATTCATGGGAAGTTCATTCGGTGATCTGTTAGCCGATGATGATGAGGTTTTAGAGCGAATTGTCCGAAACGGGCAACGAAGAATGGCGGTTCACGCAGAAGATGAGTCGCGTTTACGGGCACGAAAACATTTAGTTGAAGGCAGTGCAGATGTCCGTTTGCATCCCTTCTGGCGTGATGTTGAGAGCGCTCTTATCGCCACGAAAAAGGTGGTGGGTTTGGCTAATCAGGCAAAGCGTCGATTACATTTATTACATGTGTCTACATCTGATGAAATGGATTTTCTTGCGCATCACAAACGTTGGGTCACTGTTGAGGTCACTCCCAATCATCTAAGTTTGTATGCGCCTGAATGCTATGAACGCCTTGGTTCTTTAGCGCAGATGAACCCACCTGTTAGAGAGAAACATCATCAAGAAGCGCTATGGAAGGCAATACAAACAGGCGTTGTGGATGTGATTGGAAGTGATCATGCTCCTCACACCCTAGCCGAGAAAAGTGGCGTTTATCCTGATAGTCCAAGTGGCATGACGGGCGTCCAAACTCTACTGCCCTTAATGTTGAATCATCTCAATGAAGGGCGATTATCACTGAGTCGCTTGGTGGATTTAACGAGCGCCGGTCCTAGTCGAATCTTCGGCATTTTAGGAAAAGGGCGGGTCGCACTCGGGTATGACGCTGATTTAACCATCGTGGACCTTTCGGCCAAGCGAGAGATATCGAATCGCTGGATTGCCAGTCGAAGCGCTTGGACACCATACGATGGTTTCTCAGTGACGGGTTGGCCCATTCATACCATTATTAATGGCCAAAGTGTGGTGTTAGACGAAGTCTTAGTAGGAGAGCCGATAGGGCAACCTTTTCTTTTTTGAGGCCAAACGTGAGTTTTAGCTTAACGCAAGCTAAAACTCACCGGTAGTGTAATGACCAATTGATTTTGGTTGATCGATGATGGAAAGCTTGGCATAGGCGCAGCGCGTGTCAGCATCTCTAACACTTCTTGGTCTAGCATCGCATGTCCACTGCTTCTTACGATACGTGCATTCAGCACCTGCCCCTGCCTGTTTATGGTGAACTCCACTTCAGCAACACCTTCACGGCGTTGTCTTCGGGCTGCCATAGGGTAACGTTTGTGTTGGGCTAGGTGGCGACTCAGTTGTGCATAATAGTTAGCCTCAGCTGCCGGGTCTCCTCCCGTATCAACGATCTGTTCTTGACCTTGAGTGTTAGCACCGGCAGTTGAACTCTGTTCAGCGGGTGTATCGGTAACTTGCTCACTTTGACCTTGAATATCTGCAGTAGTATCCACAACCTCTGGTGAGGGGGTAGGTGCCACTTTATTTGGTTCGGGTTGAGGCTGTTCTGTAGGAACCGGTTTGGGCGCAGGTCTTGGCTCTGGTTCTGGCTTTGGTTTGGGTTCGGGGATCGGTTGCTGAACAGGCTCTGGAGTGGGTTCAGGCTCAGGCTCTGTTTCAACGGGTACTTCTACAACTTCCTCGATAGTTTCTTCGACAGCGTCCTCAGGTACTTCATCAAGAGGTTCATGCGGCTCATCTGAGGCGTCATCAGGAGTCTCTTCATATATTGTTTGTTGAGAGGCGGCTTCCATGGCATCCAATAGATCTCCGGCACTGGCTAAGCTGACGGTCACACCCGCAATGCCTGGTTGAATAGCCGTTTCTTGAGTTGTTTTTCGGTGATTAATCCAAGCATAAGCGAGTAGCGCATGAAGTAAGAGCGCGACCAGAAAAGCTGTTAATCGGTGGCGTTTGGTTAGTGTCATGAGTTTGAACTTGTCTGGCGTGTATAGAGTGTGATTTGTTGCATACCCGAATCAGAGAGAAGCTTTAATAGAGGTTTCAGTGTCTCAGCAGTGACATCTGCATCAATTTTCAGTGCCAGAGAGATTTGCACGTCAGGTGTATTTAACACTTCTAATTCTGAACGTAATCCATCATAGGTAATTGCCTGATTGTTGAAAGCGATTGAACCTTCAGCATCCATCAAGATTTCAAATTCCAGTGGCGTTGTTGGCGCTTGAGTTTCCGAAGTGGGGGGGCATGACATTGAATAGGTCAGTCGACGTAATTTGTCCAGCTAACATAAAAAATATCAGCATTAAAAAAAACAATGTTGATGAGAGGTATCACATTGTCATCATTACCGGATCTCGCTTTCGCGGTCTTAAACAACTGCATACTTAACGATCCGTATTGAGTGATACGGATTCAGCACCTAAACGTTTTAGTCGATCTATCGTAGAGATGATCTGCTGAACATTAACCTGATCTGTTGTTAACAAGATCACACTGGCATCAGCGTTTTCTTCGATGAGTTGTGCTAGGGCCGCATTATCGGTTTCATTATAGACTTGTCCCCTTAGGGAAAGATCTCCAGTTGCATCGAGCGTAAATAGCAGGGGAGGCTGGTCGCTACTTTGAACAGTGGAGGTCGACGGCTTGGAAACAGCTAGTTCCATGTTATGCCATTTAATAAAACTTGAAGTCAGCATAAAGAACAGCAATAGAATAAAAACAACATCGATCAAAGGCGTAAGACTCAATGCTTTACGCCTTTTAGTGGGTTGAAGATTAAGCAGCATTCGTTGCGCCTTGTGTGTTTTTCCAAGTGGAGTCCTGAGTTTCAGCCTTAGCTTGAGCTTTGACCACAGGGGTGGCTGCTAGGCAATTTCTGGTGAAAACACTGGTGACTAACACTTCCATATCATGCGCGATACGTTCAGTTTTTCTCTCAAGCGTGCTGTGGGCTAGAAAAACTGGGATGGCAACGATTAAACCCGCAGCGGTGGTGAGTAGCGCTTGCCAAATACCACCGGATAATACACTCGGGTCTACTTGGTTGCCAGCGAGTTCCATCTGTTGAAAAGCCACGATCATACCTAAGACAGTGCCTAGCAAGCCCAGTAATGGACTTAAATTAGCAATCACCTCTAGAGGGCGTAGATAAGAGCGTAAGTTTTCCATCTCAACGGATGCAAGGCGACTCAATTCTTCTCGAAGTTGAGGAGTGTCACCTTGCTGTTGAACGCCAATCATAGCGCTGCCTATTAACCTGGGCAGTGCTTGTTGGCTTTGGTTGAGTTGATTGATCGCTTCTGTTTGCTGGCCTTGATTCCATAACGCGATAGCGCGATGTGTTTTACGTTTACCGCCTGCACCTGCAATGGAGAGTTGCCAGAACTTGAGGAGGATCAGTGTTAAGGCAAACACTGAAAATAGACATAAAAATCCAAACAACCGGACCGCCAATTTCAAGTAACTGAAAGAGTTTGTCTGCTTGTGTCACTGGCTGAGTTGGGTTTGCATCAAGCATAAATGTCACCTTGAAAATATACGATAATGATAATGCTTATCATTATGTACTAAATTACTATCTAGATCAATGCATTCGTTTCGGCCGATCATAGATGACTTTTGAAGCGGGTGATTCTAAAGAAGGTATGCGATTGAAAAAAACTCTTGCGTGAGCAAAAGTACTTTGCAGGTAGTGTGAGCTAAACATTTGAAGCATTTCTCTCAAGATTGGAAATGCTTCAATTTTAGGGAAAACAGAGCGCCTTGAAGTGAGACATATTGTCGCGCTCTGTGTAAAAGAGAACTTAAGTCATGCTAAGCGTTTTGTTGAATGGCGGCTTCTAGCGTGTTTTCCATCAAGCTAGCGACAGTCATGGGGCCAACTCCACCTGGAACTGGTGTTATCCAAGAGGCGCGTTCTGCTGCTGAAGCGTATTCGACATCGCCGACGACGGAGCCGTCTTCTAGGCGATTGATCCCTACATCGATCACTATTGCCCCAGGCTTAATCCATTCACCTTTTACGATACCGGGTTTACCCACGCCAACTACAACAATATCGGCGCGACTAACGTGCGCCGCGAGATCACGGGTAAAGCGATGAGTTGTGGTCGTTGTGCATCCGGCAAGCAGTAATTCAAGTGTCATAGGGCGGCCCACTATATTTGATGCACCTACAATTACAGCTTCCTGTCCATAAAGATCCACGCCAGTAGACTTTAACAGAGTCATAATCCCTTTAGGGGTACATGGGCGGAGGACAGGGATACGTTGAGCGAGACGGCCTAGGTTAAATGCGTGAAAACCATCGACGTCTTTCTCTGGTCTTATTCGCTCAATGATAGCGGTGGTGTCAATATGAGCGGGCAGAGGGAGTTGCACTAAGATGCCATCTACAGATTGGTTTTGATTTAAATGGTCTATGAGTTCAGATAATTGTTGTTGGGACGTGCTGGCAGGAAGTTCATGGCACTGGGATTCGATACCCACCTCAACACAAGCATTTTTTTTTTATGCTTAACATAAATGTGAGAAGCTGGATCATCACCAACGATTACAACGGCGAGGCAGGGTGCTCGATGACCATGCTTACTTCTCGACTCAATGCTTTCTTTTACTTGATTGCGTACCTGTTGTGCAATCTGCTTACCATCAATTATCTGTGCACTCATCTTTGTCAATCGATCCCATTAGCTCAAAAATGTATAAGTGACTAGTTTCTCATAAAACGACTATCCCATAAATATGCGCGCCTAATAAGTGATTGCTAAAGTGGTCTTTCTGGTAATTCTGTAACGTTTTGAAAAAAAGTTTAAATTTATGCTTGACGGCATTGGAATCGATGCTTAATATACGCACCACTTCTGAGGCGACACGCAAAAATGGGTTCTTCAGATAGGTCAGGCTTAAATGCGCTCGTAGCTCAACCGGATAGAGCAACGGCCTTCTAAGCCGTAGGTTGCAGGTTCGAGTCCTGCCGGGCGCGCCAGTAACCTGACCAAGTTGCAGTAATGATATGGTGGGCGTAGCTCAGTTGGCAGAGCTCCGGATTGTGATTCCGGCGGTCGTGGGTTCAAGCCCCATCGTCCACCCCAATTACTTGCTGTAACATCGTAAAGCGGACGTGGTGAAATTGGTAGACACGCCAGATTTAGGTTCTGGTGCCGCAAGGTGTGAGAGTTCGAGTCTCTCCGTCCGCACCATTTAAAGTCTTCCTGTAGTTACAATCCAACTCAAGTTCTTCTCACTGGCATCTATCCTCTTGTTTGATCATCTTTAGTATTAACTTCGATATCTTTTTAATCAACTGGTTATCGCTGTAACTTAAACTTATTATTCCGTTGGTGGTTGTCTTTTTCTTGACTCTTGGGTTGAGTTGACGGAAAATTTCGCCCTTTAGAATTCGGGTGTGGCATTCTGCCATCCGGTCAGTAACTTGGTTTGCAGGCGGGAAGCATTGTGCAGGCAGGCCATCAATTTTTGCGGCAAAGTATTTGTGAGGAATTCCATGCAAGTTTCTGTTGAAACGACTTCCGGTCTTGAGCGTCAAGTTACCATCACTGTTCCGGCTGAGCGTATAGATCAGGATGTTAACAAGCAGGTTCAGCAGCAGGCGCGTAGTCGCCGTCTGGATGGCTTCCGTCCTGGTAAAGTGCCGACCTCTGTTATCAAGCGTATGTTTGGTAAAGCGATTCGCTCTGATGTTTTGAGCCAAGTGGTTCAAGAATCTTTCTACAAAGCAGTAGATCAAGAAAAACTGATGCCAGCAGGCATGCCTAACATCGAGTTTCGTAAGGATGTAGAAGGCGAAGATCTTGAATTTGTGGCTACTTTTGAAGTTTATCCAGAGATTGAACTAGCTGATTACTCATCTGTCGAAGTTGAAAAGTTATCTGCTGAGATCAAAGAAGAAGATCTTGATGAAATGATCAATACCTTGCGTAAGCAGCAGGGTGATTGGGAAGTTGTTGAACGAGCTGCTGCAGATGGCGATCGTCTTAACATCAACTTCGAAGGTTTCATCGATGGTGAAGCGTTTGATGGTGGTCGTGCAGAGGCCATGGATCTGGTATTAGGTTCAGGTAGCATGATTCCTGGTTTGAATCGGGTTTAGTCGGTGTTTCTGCTGGGGATGAGTTGGATCTAAATGTCACTTTCCCTGAAACTTACCATGCTGAAAACCTGAAGGGTAAGCCTGCTGTTTTCAAAGTAAAAGTGAATAGCGTTTCAGCACAGGCATTGCCAGAACTAAACGAAGAGTTTTTTGCACGCTTCGGCATTGAAGAGTCTACTGTTGAAGGCTTCCGTAATGAAGTTAAGAAAAACATGGCTCGCGAACTCAAGCATGCATTGAAATCTAAGCTCAAAGATCAAGTTTTCAGTAAACTACTTGAATTAAATGCTATCGAAGTTCCTGCGGCACTGGTTGATCGTGAAATCGACGTATTGCGTCGTCAAGCGATTCAGCAGTTTGGTGGCCCTAACGCCAACATCGATCCAAATATGTTGCCGAAAGATATGTTCGAAGCTCAGGCCAAGCGTCGTGTTTCTGTTGGCTTGTTAATGCAAGAACTTATTAAGGTTAATGAGTTAAAGCCATCAGATGAGAAAGTTCGTGAAACTATCGAAGGGATGGCCGAAACTTACCAAGACCCTAAAGAAGTTATCGATTATTACTATGGTA
Source organism: Nitrincola sp. (assembly GCA_021208565.1). Classification (GTDB taxonomy): domain Bacteria; phylum Pseudomonadota; class Gammaproteobacteria; order Pseudomonadales; family Balneatricaceae; genus Nitrincola. The sequence goes on along the minus strand of JAJOJN010000133.1, from coordinate 12,173 downwards.
ATGAAGAGATACTAAATCAGATCAAAGGTTTGGTATTGGAAGAACAAGTGGTTGAACATTTAGTTTCAGCTGCTAAAGTGATCGAAAAACAGGTGAGTTACGAAGAAGCAATCAAACCTGCTCAGCGCACTGAAGCTGCCGAGTAAGATCATTTTCGATTGATTAATTCAATCTGAAAAACGACAGTTGGTTGCCAACTGTCGTTTTTTCATTTTACATAGTCTATATTTTTGTACTGGCGATCAGGAGATTTTTTCATGTCAGAGATTTTCACCGGGCGAAGTGAAATCATGAATGCCGGCCTAGTGCCAATGGTTGTTGAGCAAAGCTCACGTGGAGAGCGTGCTTATGATATCTACTCGCGTCTACTCAAAGAGCGCGTTATCTTTTTGGTAGGCCAGGTTGAAGATCACATGGCGAACTTGATAGTGGCGCAAATGCTATTTCTTGAGGCAGAAAATCCAGAGAAAGATATACACTTGTATATCAATTCTCCTGGTGGATCTGTCACAGCAGGCATGGCCATCTATGATACCATGCGCTTTATACAGCCTGATGTAAGTACTATGTGTATCGGCCAAGCTGCCAGTATGGGCGCATTCTTGTTGTCGGGTGGTACTAAGGGTAAGCGTTATGCACTGCCTAATTCTAGGGTCATGATACATCAACCATTAGGTGGTTATCGTGGACAAGCGACTGATATTGAAATACACACCCGTGAAATTTTGAAGATTCGCGAAACGCTCAATCGTCATATCGCTGAGCATACCGGTCAGGATGTTGAAACTGTTCAGAGAGATACAGAACGTGATAACTTCATGGGTCCAGAAGAGGCTCGTGAATACGGTTTGATTGATGAAGTTTTGTATCAGCGTGCAGTCGCTCCCTAAGAGGTTTGGTCGAATATAATCCCTGTGCTCTTAACCCTTGAGTGCGGTTGTCGATAGTTTTTGAGGTATAAGCATGTCTAATGAGACAAGCGGAAAAGGTGAAGGAACAAGCTGTTTTGTTCCTTCTGTGGCAAGAGCCAAGATGAAGTGCGGAAATTGATCGCAGGCCCATCCGTTTTTATTTGTGATGAGTGTGTAGATCTATGTAACGATATTATTCGTGAAGAAGTGCAAGATGTTGCAGAGAGTGAAGCTTCTGAAAAGCTTCCACTTCCGGCTGAGCTGAAAAAAGCACTTGATGAGTATGTGATAGTCAGGAACGTGCTAAAAAGGTTTTGGCGGTTGCCGTATACAACCATTACAAACGCTTGCGCTTGAAAGAAAAGAAACCTGACGTTGAACTTAGTAAAAGTAATATTTTGCTGATCGGTCCAACAGGTAGTGGTAAAACACTGCTAGCTCAGACTCTGGCGCGTTTACTGAATGTGCCCTTCACCATCGCCGATGCAACAACTTTAACCGAAGCGGGTTATGTGGGCGAAGATGTTGAAAACATTATTCAGAAGCTTCTTCAGAAGTGTGATTATGATGTTGAGCGCGCCCAGATAGGTATCGTTTATATTGATGAGATCGATAAAATCTCACGTAAATCTGATAACCCATCGATCACTCGTGATGTTTCTGGCGAAGGTGTTCAGCAAGCATTGCTTAAGCTGATAGAAGGGACCGTTGCCTCTGTTCCCCCTCAGGGGTGGTCGTAAGCATCCACAGCAAGAGTTTTGCAAGTGGACACGTCCAATATCCTGTTTATTGTGGGTGGTGCCTTTGCTGGCTTAGAGAAAATTATCCGTGATCGAAGTGAGCGTAGCTCTATTGGTTTTAACGCCATCGTTAAAAGCAAAGATGAGAAGAAACTCTCTGAAGTCCTTCACAATGTCGAGTCTGAAGACTTAGTTCGCTTTGGTTTGATTCCTGAGTTTGTGGGTCGATTGCCCATGATAGCTACCTTGGCAGAACTAGATGAGGAAGCCTTGGTTTCCATTCTGACTGAGCCTAAAAACAGCTTAACCAAGCAGTATGCTGCTTTATTTGAGATGGAAGGTGCTGAGATCGACTTCAGGAAGGAAGCACTTAGAGCTGTTGCCAAAAAAGCCCTAGAGCGTAAAACAGGTGCACGAGGTCTGCGCTCTATTCTTGAGGCTACACTGCTGGATATCATGTATCAGTTACCGGCGATGGAAAATGTTTCTAAAGTCGTAATAGATGAAGGTGTCATTGAAGGGACATCAGAACCTATTCTGATTTATGAAAATCAGGAACATGCAAAAGCAAGTCCTGATAACTAATAAGATTTATTATCTAGAAAAACCCGGTTCGCCGGGTTTTTTCGTATCAGGAAGCAACCAAACGATTGTTCGTCTATACTTTTGTACTGAAATTGAGCTATGACTCGATAGATAACAACAATACAAAGGAACTGACCATGCAATCCACTTCTCTTTTTTTCCGCTGTTCAAAATGGAAAGGTCTAACTTTTTCTGCCTTGCTGCTATTAGGTAGCTCGGCGTCTATACAGGCATATGATGCCGCCATTGCCCCTGAGGCTGCTTTCTGGCTTAACGGATACTTCTGTATTTCAAGCGCAAAACTTTGCCGTTGCCGCTGCTAATCCGTTGGCAACTGAAGCAGGCTATCAAATATTGAAAGCAGGTGGGTCTGCTGTTGATGCTGCCATTGCGGTGCAAGCTATGTTGACCTTAGTGGAGCCGCAATCAAGTGGCATTGGCGGTGGTGCGTTCTTACTCTTGTCATCTGAACAAGGGATTCAAGCTTTTGATGGTCGAGAAACAGCGCCTGCCAAGGTTTCAGGTGATCTTTTTTTGAATGAAGAAGGCGAGCCGCTAGCCTTTATGGATGCAGCAGCCAGTGGTCGATCTGTTGGCGTGCCGGGTTTGCTTAAAATGCTCGAACTCGCTCATCAACAACATGGTGTTTTAGATTGGGCGGATCTTTTTGAACCCACCATCAAACTCGCTGAAGAAGGTTTCCCAGTCAGTGCCAGATTGCATACTCTGCTCGAAAGTGAAACTCACCTTAGGGAGGATCCATTAGCAGCAGCATTTTATTATCGTGATGGAGAGGCGTTACCTGAAGGGTATATCCTGAAAAATCCAGCGCTTGCGATGATTCTTCGTCAAATTGCTGAGCAGGGTGCTCAAGCGTTTTATCAAGGTGACATTGCTGATGATATGGTGAATCGCGTACAGCAGCATCCCGCGGGTGGCGGTGTTATAACTCATGAGGACTTGCTGGCTTATCAACCGGCAATACGTGAGCCGATCTGTACCTCATGGAAACGCTATGCTGTCTGTGGTTTTCCACCCCCATCATCTGGTCACTTAACCATAATGCAAATGCTTGGAATGCTGGAATACCTTCCGGTTAACCAGCCCATTGAGCAGGGAAAACAATCAGTAGACTGGCTGCACCAATTTATTGAAGTAGCACGATTAAGTTTTGCCGATAGGGCGCTTTTTATAGCGGATCCAGATTTTGTAGAGGCACCTGGTGGCGATTGGAGCAATTTGTTAAATCCAAACTACTTAGCGGCAAGAGCTGCTTTAGTGGGTTCTGAAAGTATGGGAAGTGGGGGTGCTCAGGCCGGAAACCCACAAGCCTTTGTCACGGCTTATGCGCCGCAACCCGATCAACCGGAATATGGTACTAGCCATATTAGTATTGTGGATGGCATAGGTAACGCGCTTGCGATGACCACAACGATTGAAGCCGCTTTTGGTTCAAGAATTTTGGCTGATGGAGGAACTGGATTAACAGGTGGCTATCTTCTTAATAATGAGCTAACCGATTTCTCATTCAGGCCTGAAGATGCCGAAGGGCGTCTTATTGCAAACCGAGTTGAACCGGGTAAGCGGCCTCGATCCAGTATGAGCCCAACGCTAGTATTTGATGCAGAAACAGGCGAGTGGGTTGCCAGCCTGGGCTCGCCAGGAGGTGCCGCTATCATTCATTATACGGCACGTAGTTTGATAGCCTTGTTGGATTGGCAGTTAGCACCGTCAAACGTAGTGGAGTTACCGCATGCCGTTACATTGGGCGGGCCTGTATGGCTCGAAACGGGTGGTTTTTCAGCCGAAACCTTGTCGGCACTGGAGGCTCTAGGGCATGATGTATCAGAGCGAGAATTAACCAGTGGTATTCAGCTTCTGATTCAGTCGGCTGAAGGGATTACTGGTGCGGCTGATCCGCGTCGTGAAGGGCAGGTCATGGGCGATTAGCACTCAATAATGATCAAGATTTTTACAGTTCATTTGTAGTAAGGAACAGAAATGCAAACAGGCTCTCTATTTGTGACACCTGATTGGGTCATTGAACACTTACAGGACGACAATCTGGTGATCTTAGACGCCAGTATGCAGCAGGTGGTTGGCCGCTCGCCGATAGAGTATGAGCAGCCAACCTTCTTACTTTGCGCGGTTCCGTTTGATCTTGAAAATGACTTTGTTGATCCAAATAGTCATCTGCCGCATACCTTACCAACCCCAGACCGCTTTACTCAGTTAGCTCAACAGTTGGGAATAAACGAAGATAGCCATATTGTAATCTATGATAACCAAGGCATTTATTCCTCGCCTAGAGCCTGGTGGATGTTCCAAGTGATGGGGCATCCTAATGTATCGATCATGGATGGAGGGCTGCCCGCTTGGCTAGAAAAAGGTTATCCAACTCAAATGCAGCCCTCAGTTGTCAGTGAGTTGGGTAATTTTCGGGCGAATATTCAGTCGAGATGGTTATCTCTTTAGAGCAAGTCTTACACGCCATTGAAGATGAAAATACATGCATAATTGATGCAAGGGCTGAAGCTAGGTTTTTAGGAAAAGCGCCAGAACCAAGACCCGGTTTACGTTCTGGGCATATTCCGAGTGCGTTAAATTTACCTTTTTTAACCCTTATGAAGGGAAACGGTTATGAATCTACTGAAAATATTGCTAAGGCGTTTAACCAGTTAGGTATAAAACCTAGTCAACGGTTGGTTTTCAGCTGTGGCTCAGGTATTACTGCCTGTATTTTGTTAGTCGCGGCTATCCAGAGTGGATATGATAAGGCATCTGTTTATGATGGTTCCTGGGCAGAGTGGGGTGCTGACCAGAACTTACCGATTGAATAAATATCTAACTTTCTTTGTATATCTTTAACCCCAATTTTTTATCCATGTCCGCTGATAGACGCATTAAGGAGTGAGATGCTGACATTTTTACAGGGTTTTGCCATCGGCCTCGCCATTATGTCGGGCCCTTGGTTGCTGGCTGGATTGTTCAAACCTGAATGGGTTTTGCCTGATCTGAAGCCAAATCGTTTTAAGGTATTTTTGCGTTATGGCATGGCCATGCTTTTGTAAGTCTTTTACTTGCACTGACTTCATTATGGGGTGGCTTTGGTCCTAGTTTACTAGGTTGGCTGTCTGGATTGGGTGCCTTGTTTGTAGCCGTTCCTATTGAAAGGCGAATTAGACAGTTTCTGTTTCAACGCAAGTTGCAACGTTCAACCAAGTTGCACAGGGAGCAATTGGATGTCAATCTTGAGCGAGATGCGGAGAATACCCAAGCCGATCCGATTGTTAAGAAACTGAATGCTATCAGAACGCAACTGGTTAAACTAAAACTCTACGTCGAAGTGCCAGAGCGCTTTTATAGCCGATATGTCAAGTTACAAACGGTCTTATCTAAGCGTTTTGATCCTGAAGAGCTCGCAATGCAGCGCTCACAAACACTCATCAAAGATGTTTATAAATCCAGCTTAAAACAGATGGATAGCTTGATCGATATCCTTCAACAGCTTGAGTTGTTAGATCTGAATTATATTCAGCACCAACTATCAGACCCTAGCATAAAACAAGTTGCTAAAGAGGCCTTGTTGCAGAGAAGGCAGTTGGCGGAAAAACTCAATCTTGAGTCGAATAATTTACTCGCGGAATTCGAAAAAACCTTAACAGCGCTCGACGCCACGCGTCTCAAGTTAAGTGAGCTGGGTCGATCCAGTGTTGCAGACAAAGAGCTAGATCAAGTTTTGGCATCTCTTGAAAAATTTAATCAACGATTAACTCACTATTAAGCGTATTTATTTGAGAGTCAGTTACTGTCGTTCCGGTATATCCTTTATGTCTAGGTGAAAGATCACTATGAATGAGCCTTTACGTTTACCCGCACCAGAAGTTCTTGCTTCTGAGTTAGAAGACCAACTCAAAAAGGCAGAACCAGAGTCGCTTCGCCAATCAGCTACTGAATTTGTGAATCAACTCTTGGGAAACAAAACGACGGAGCAGAGAAGCCAAATTGATACCTTGGGTTTGGAAGAGCAACAAGAATCTGCCAAATTAACTCAGTTGCTAAATACCCCGCTGCAGGAAATGTCCTCTCAATCCAGTAGTTCACAAGCTGTCACTCGCAGTCTCGAATCACTGCGAAAACTACTGGATGGCTTAAAGCCTAACGCTAACCAATTAGAATCAAATGGCATCACGGCTAAACTCAATGGTCTAATTGGGCGATCACCGGTTAAGCAATACTTCCGTCGCTTTGAAACAGCACAGGAAACCCTTAATGAACTGATATCGGGCTTAGAAGCGGGCAAGGATCGACTAAAGCGTGATGTGATTACCTTAAGTCATGATCAAGAGGATATGCGACAGGCACTCAATGCACTCTCGCAAGCCGCTGAAATGGGGCAGGTAATAGATGATCAACTTGTTGAACGTATTGAAAAAGGGTTACTTGAAGGTCATGATCGAGCCTTTATTGAGGACGAGTTGCTTTTTCCGCTCCGTCAACGAGTATTAGACCTTCAACAGCAGCAAGCGGTTTGTCGTCAAGGTATTCTCGCTATTGAATTGATCATTCGTAATAACCGTGAACTGGTTAGAGGGGTTGATCGTGCACTGAATGTAACCCTGTCAGCACTTCGGGTTGCTGTAAATGTTGCTTTAGCTTTGACCAACCAAAAGTTGGTTCTTGATCACATCGATGCCTTGAATGACACGACCAATCAGATGATTGCCGAAACCGCTTTTGCATTACGCCGACAGGGTACCGATATCCAAAAACGTGCAGTCTCCGCTCAATTGAACATGGAAACGCTCGAACAGGCCTTTGAGGAGATGCAAAGCGCGTTAGACGAGGTTTCTAACTACCGTCGAGAGGCCTTACCAACCTTACAAGCTCAAATTCAGCGTATGCAAAGCTTAAATAATAGGTAGAATAGTAACGTTAAATCACATCATCCGGTAAAGAAGAGAAGTGAAGATGTTATCTAATGAGCAGGTTGTATTAAAAATTCGTCGTAACCCTCTGTTTATAATAAGAGGCACAGTGGATCTGGTGATTGCTGGTTTTTTTTACAATCTTTATCGCAGTGCCGTTTCGCCAGTCCCGTTTTGGGATGATTGGCGATTGGTCATTCTCTATCGAACCATGATGGAAGATTTTTTCGATCAGGTTTTTGCCGTTCCTGCTGCTTGGATTGGCTGGGCACTTGTGCTCGTGGCAATCTATTTTCTCTATCATGCACTGCGTCGTTATCTGCACCAATTGAGCACCGTTTATACCTTTACCAATGCCAGAGTCATGAAAAAAACAGGTATTTTAGGGGTAAAAACACATGAGCTTTTCCTTCGCTCTATCGATGGAGTATCCCGTCAACAGTCGCTTGTTGGGCGTATGCTGGGCTATGGTACTCTGCGTATTGCAGGGCGTGGTGTTGATGTTCTTGAATGGCACTATGTTAGCGATATTGATAGTGTCAAAGAGATGCTCGAGAAGCGTTTGCTTGTAAAAAGTACTAAGTCAACAGATACATCTGCCGGTTCCACTAGGGTGCCTACGCTTGACTCGGTGATGAATTCATAAAATTTTCATCATTTTTTCTCGAACCCCCGCGATGAATCACCTATAATCGCGCCCTTTGATTCATTTGGGTTTCATAAACCCACAATAGCGGGGATTGCCATCGATGCTTCAGACACCCTACTACTTGATTGACCGTAGTAAGCTCAAACGTAACATGGAAAAAATAGCCTATGTACGTGAGCATTCGGGCGCTAAAGCGCTATTAGCGTTAAAGTGTTTTGCGACTTGGTCGGTTTTTGACTTGATGAGTCAATACATGGATGGCACGACTTCCTCTTCGCTTAATGAAGTGAAACTTGGGAAACTCAAATTTCCAGGTGAAACTCACGCCTACAGCGTCGCTTATGCTGATCATGAAATTGATGAGGTTTTAGCTCATTCCGATAAGATTATTTTCAATTCTATTAATCAGTTTAGAGCGTTTTTTTTGAAGTTTCTTCTAATCATGTTAGAGGGCTGAGAGTTAATCCTAGAGTCAGTAGCTCTGAGTTTATCATTGCTGATCCAGCTCGTCCTTATAGTCGTTTAGGTGAGTGGGATCCAAAACGTATCGAAACCGTGATTGATAAAATTAGCGGTTTTATGTTTCACAATAATTGTGAGAACGGCGATTTCGATCTGTTCGATCAGATGTTAACGCGCATAGAAAACGAATTTGGTAATCTTATTCAGCAAGTGGAATGGGTCAGTTTAGGTGGTGGAATTCACTTTACTGGCGAAGGTTACCCAATCGACAAATTCTGTGCTCGTCTCAAATCCTTTTCTGAAGCCTTTAAGGTGCAGGTATACTTAGAGCCTGGTGAAGCTGCTATCACTCAGACCTCCACCCTCGAAGTCACTGTGCTGGACACACTGTTTAATGGTAAGCACTTAGCAATCGTGGACAGCTCTATTGAAGCTCACATGCTAGATCTGCTGATTTACCAACAAAGCGCACGCATGACTCCAAATACAGGTTCGCATCACTATATGGTTTGCGGGAAATCCTGTCTGGCGGGCGATATCTTCGGTGAGTTTAATTTTGAACATGAGTTAAAAGCGGGTGATCGTCTATCAATACAAGATGTCGCCGGTTATACCATGGTTAAAAAGAATTGGTTTAATGGCGTGCAAATGCCAGCCATAGCAGTGCGCCATGAGGATGGCCGTGTCGAACTGGTTAAGGAGTTTACCTTCGACGACTTTGTCCAAAGCCTCTCTTGAGGCATTTACTCTGTCCATGTGAAAAGTGGAGTTGATCTAAATGAAGAAAAACGTTCTGATAATCGGTGCTGGAGGTGTGGCCCAGGTAGTGGCTCATAAATGTGCGCAACATAATGACATCTTGGGGGATATTGCAATTGCGTCCCGAAATGTCGCTAAATGCGAACAAATAATTACCAGTGTCCATGAAAAAAAACAGTCTAAAAGTGCCCGGAAAATTAACGGGTCATGCACTTAATGCGCTGGATATAGAAGCTACGAAGGCCTTGATCAGAGAAACCGACTCTCAGATCGTTATCAATGTCGGCTCGGCATTTGTGAATATGTCTGTGTTACAAGCCTGTATTGAAACAGGTGCGGCTATCTGGATACAGCAATCCATGAAGACCCTTCTAAAATCTGTGAAACTCCCCCTTGGTACAACAATTATGAATGGCAACGTAAAGCGATTTGTGCCGAAAAAGGGATTACCGCGATTTTAGGTGTTGGGTTTGATCCTGGCGTGGTCAACGCTTATGCCGCACTAGCGGTTGATGAATATTTCGATACGATTGAATCTATTGATATTATCGATGTTAATGCTGGAAGTCATGGCAAGTACTTCGCCACCAATTTTGATCCTGAAATTAACTTTCGTGAATTCACTGGACAAGTCTGGTCTTGGCAAAACAGCCAGTGGACTAGTAACAAGATGTTCGAAGTAAAGAGAACCGATGATCTGCCTGTTGTGGGTGAACAAACGACCTACATGACAGGGCATGATGAAGTGCACTCGTTATCACAAAATCTAGACGTTCCTAATGTGCGTTTTTGGATGGGCTTTGGTGAGCATTACATCAATGTCTTTACGGTATTAAAAAACTTGGACTTCTGTCAGAGCAGCCTGTCACAACAGCAGAGGGACTTGAAGTCATTCCATTGAAGGTTGTAAAAGCAGTCTTACCAGATCCAGCTTCTTTGGCCCCTGGCTATACGGGTAAAACCTGTATTGGTGATATTGTCAAAGGCAAGAAAGATGGTCAGGATAAAGAAGTCTTTATCTACAATGTAGCTGATCATAAAGAAGCTTTTAATGAAGTGGGTAGTCAAGGCATCTCTTACACAGCCGGTGTTCCACCTGTTGCTGCCGCTATTCTTGTGGCGAAGGGTGATTGGGATGTGGCTAAGATGGCGAACGTAGAGGAACTCCCGCCTCAGCCATTTCTTGCGCTGTTGAATGAAATGGGCCTGCCGACTCGCATTAAAGATGAGAGTGGCGATCGAGCATTATCTTTTTAAGATTATCGACGTATAACACTTGAAACCCAGCTAGAGCTGGGTTTTTTGCTTTCTATGATTCTTTGGATTAGAATCCAATTAATATATACCAGTTGTAGTAGTTGGTTAATTTCAACTGTTGGGATTTACAATGTATAAGATGATTCTTTCATAGTCTTATACAGCACAGGGGAGTGTTGGTGTTGGATGTAAGTCATAATAATCATAAGCTTAACTTCGAACAGCAAGCGCGCCAAGTTGGCTTTCAGCAATTTATTCAAACATTGTTTCGAACCCTCCTGATAACCCCTTTAGGATGGGTACTTATATTTGCTTTGTCTTTTGGCGTAGCGCCACTTGAGAAATTAATTTTCTGGACTTTCTTATTCTTTATTAGTCTGATAGCAATTCTATTTTGTTTAAATCATTTAGTTAAAAAAACCACCTGATATTGAAAAAGATCAAAAGCTCATTTTGCTAATAGTAACCTACTATGGTTTTCTTTGGGGAATGATGGCATATGGAGCTATGGGCTATGACATTGTTCTGGATAGTTGGGTTTTAACCATCTTAGTGGGTATTGTTTCTGTTAATCTGCCTAGTTATATCACTTTTCCTAAAGCGTTTTATTTTTTAGTCTTCGGCATGTGGTTAAGCACAACCTTATCGGTGCTCATGATTCTTGATCGCTACGACCTAGGCTGGAAAGCGGTGTTTGGTATCTTAATCTATGTCATTTCATTACTGTACGTTGTGAAGCCTATATCAAACCGTGTGTTGGAAGGGATTCGAATGCAGTTGTTAAATAAGTCACTTGCCGAAGAGTTGCAGAAATCACTCCAGACAGTTTCTCACCAAGCACACACGGACGCATTGACCGGTATTTTAAATCGTCACGCCTTGAATAAATGGCTCAATGAGTTAATTATTAAGGGTGAGAGGAGGCGAAATACATTTTCAATGTTAATGATTGATATCGATTTCTTTAAAGACATTAACGACAAGTTTGGCCATGATGTTGGTGATCGAGCAATAAAACATGTTGCTGTATGTATTTCCGCTCAGCTAAGAGATGATGATCTGTTTGCTCGTTTTGGGGGGGGAAGAGTTTGTTGTTCTCTTACCTAGTACGAACACAACGGAAGCAATGTATGTCGCTGAACGCATAAGGCAGGCTGTTGAAAAAACACCTATGCTTAATCCATATCAAAAGATCACAGTATCGATAGGCTTGGCAACTCATCAGTACGGTATGACAGCCGAAATGCTTCTCAAGGCGGCTGATGATGAGGTGTATTTGGCTAAAGCTAACGGAAGAAATCGTGTAAGCATATCAGAAACCGATACTTTTGAGACTTTGCCTAAAGCCAACTAAATTAGCATTGAATTGTTTAATATTATAATTAAGTGTATAAAGTTGTTAGTTGTATTCAAATTTTTTTGTTTAAAAATGGGTGAGTGATGTGTCTTTTCTGAAAAAGTCTCTTAGTAAGGCTAAGGATTTGTATTTTGATCAAGCTCAAGAGCTGGGCTTTGTTCAATTTCTACAAACCATATCTGTAACCTTCTTTGCGATTCCTATCTCGTGGCTACTTATTTTTTGGTTTGGTCCATCAAAAGGTGCCTGTTCTTCCATTGTTGTTATGGATGGGGCTCTTTTTTGTTTACTGGGTTATTAGCGTGATTGCTTTTAATAAATTTAAGGATGAGGGGCCTAATCTTGATAAGCATTTTAAACCTGTAGCTATTCTATTGATATTAGAAGGTGTGTTATGGGGGGCAATGCTATATGTCACCTTGGGTTATGACCTTAAAACAGATACTTGGACGGCGATCTTTTTTGTTGGCATTGTTTCGGTCATTCTACCCACCTACATTACCTATCCTAAAGGTTTTCATTTAG
>JAJOJN010000109.1 GCA_021208565.1 Nitrincola sp. | reverse complement strand
CAGCCGCTATGATTGGCATGGTTTGCATCTGCTTGGGAGTGATTAAGGCCAGCGGGCTAAAACCCAGCAAGCCTAGTATTGCTCAATAGTGCTTAGCGAAGGAGCGAAATAAACTGATCCACTTCACTTTGCGTTGTTGCGAAAGAAGTTACCATTCTTACAAACTGATGTGTCTCTTTTACGACATAGTCCGCGGGTAAGGTTGTATCATCCCAGTCGTAAAAGACAGCACCTTGCGACTGCAGATAGTGCACCTTATCTTTCGGTAGCATCAGAAATAACTCATTGGCATCGACGGGCCAAACAATATCCACGCCGTCTAGCACACTCAATCCCTCGACTAATCGCATAGCCATTTCATTCGCATGCTTGGCTAATTTCAACCAATGACCATCAGCAAACCAGGCTTCTACTTGAGCACCCAGCAAGCGGCCTTTGGAGAGTAAGTGGCCTGTTCTCTTTCGACGAAACTCAAAACCTTCCGCAAGTGCGGAGTCAAAAAAGATCACCATTTCTGCCGCTAAACAACCATTTTTACTGGCACCTAAACACAAAACATCGACACCTGCACGCCAAGTCATTTCAGCGGGAGAAGCACCTGTCGAAGCAACCGCATTGCTAAAACGAGCGCCATCCATGTGCAGCTTTAAACCCTTAGCATGTGCTAACTGTGCAAGTTCAGTGATCTCTTGAACCGAATAAACCTGCCCTGCTTCATTTGCCTGAGTAATACTCAGCGCACCGGGTACGGGATTATGTGGAATATGTAAGGCTTGACGATCTAAATAACTTGATAAGGTCGTTGCGGTTAAACGACCTTTGCCAGCGTCTAGAGTGACCAGACGAGCACCACCTGTAAAGAACTCAGGTGCCGTGGACTCATCCATGGCAATATGCGCTTGCTGGTGACAAAGAATTGTTTGCCAAGGCTTCACCATAGATGAGAGCGCCAAACAGTTAGCTGCTGTGCCACTGGCAACAAAAAACACCTGACAGTCTGGGTGCTCAAAGATAGTTCTAACGATTTCGACAGCTTTTTGACTCCATTCATCCTCACCATAAGAGGCACTGATTCCCTGATTAGCATTGATTAATGCCTCAAGTACTTTATGGGACGCTCCACTTTGATTATCACTGCCGAAATACATAGGTTTTAGTCTTCCTCAGTTTGCACGGCTGAATTTTTTTTCAGCATTTAGACGCTTAATTTTTTTCAGCTAAGGGGCCTAATTTTCGTTCGCCTCGCTTACCGGCCGCATCATTACGAGAAGCTTTTTCCTCTTCAAGACGTGTTTTTTCATAAACAGAAAGTTTTTTCTTACGTTTTTTTGAGTGCCGCTTGTTTGCGACTTTCATAACTCTCAGGGTCTGTTAGACGCTCTTTTTTCTTAGGTGTTTTCTCTAGAATGACCATTTCAGTCGTTCGACGTTGTTTCTTTTGACGAGTCATGATTTATCTCCAGCCTCTTCTTCGGCTGCGGCTATTGCGGCAAGTCGAGCAGCTTCATCTTTTTGATGCCACTCCTCAGGGGTTTCAAAACTGATTGTTCCGAGCTTTCCTGCACGCATTTCGTTAATTAAAATTTCTGAAGCTTTGTGTCGATCGACCAATCCACCAGGTCTTAGACAACCACGTTTTCGACCCAGCGCATCAAGCAGCTCATCGGCCAGCTCTGGTAAGACCTCCAATCGATATCTTTCTTTTAAGCGATCGGCATAGTAATCCAGCATAAAACGAGCGGCATAAGCCGCGACCAGTTCGTGCTCTATTGCCGTATCCTTAATCGCGCCACTTACGGCTAGACGGTATCCTGAGTCCAGATCTTCAATCTTAGGCCAAAGAATTCCGGGGGTATCAGATAAAGCTAACCCTTTTTGCACCGTATATTTTTTCTGCTGGCGCGTGATAGCTGGCTCGTTTCCGACTTTAGCGAGTTTTCTACCCAGAATGGCATTGAGCAACGTCGATTTTCCGACATTGGGAATACCCATAATCATCGCTCTGATAGGGCGATCTGCTTTGGCTCGACTGGGAATCAATTGTTTGCAAATTTCAGGTAATCGTTTAATTAGCTTTTGCTGAGTTTGATCCATCGCTATCGCTTGAATCCCCTCTTGGGCATTAAAGTAATCCAGCCATCTTTGGGTCACTTGTGGATCGGCTAGGTCACTTTTGTTCAGCAGCTTTAAGACTGGCTTGCCTTTTCGCAGTTGATTGACCAGCGGATTCTCGCTTGATCGAGGTAAGCGTGCATCTAATACCTCGATCACTAAATCTATTTCCCCCATCACTTCGGCAATTTCTTTACGTGCCTTATGCATGTGACCGGGGAACCAGTTGATTTGACTCATACTTTCCAAACTGTTTTAAATTAAAATCATTCCAAGCACAGGATTGAGTGCGCTTCGTAACTAAACATTATACACTTTGATCTACCCTCCAGTCGTTAGAAAAGGTTTGTTAAAGATATGACTCAATCAGCCCAATTGTTGCTGACCCGTCAACCCATTTTTGATGCGCATCAGAAGGTGGTGGCTTACGAGCTGCTCTGCAAAACGGAATCTATGCAGCAACTGGTAAGTGCCGAAGACGACAGTCTATCCTCTGTTGCTGTTTTAGAAGCTTACACCAGCATTTCTGATCAAGGTGAGGTAAAGCGTGTTCCCGCCTTTATTTCACTCTCCTTTGCCCTGCTGGAGAAAACGGGCTTACCCGGATTACCCAAAAAGCAAGTCATTCTTGAGTTTAGTTTGCGTGGAGCTGATCCAAAAGCGGCCTTAAAAGTATTATTGCCACTCATCAACGACGGCTATCGCATTGCAATTAGCGATGTCGTTGACGCTACCCATTATGCTTCTTTGCTTAAATTGGTCCACATCATCAAAGTAAATGTCGCTGGAAAAACAGCAGAAGAGATTCTATCTCTAAGAAAAAAGCTTGAATGAGTGGAAGCGTCCTTTGATGGCGACAGGTATCAATGATTACGACACTCTCGAGCATTGTATTCAGTATAAATTTAGTCTGTTTCAAGGTAACTTTTTAAGTAAACCGAGAGCGATAAAAGGCCAAAAAGTCAAAGCTAATGAAGTTGTCATCATTCAATTGCTACAAATTTTGAATGACCCCAAGGCTACACCTGAAAAGATTGAAAAGCTCATTCTGCAAGACCCAGTGCTAACCTATAAGTTACTGCGAATAGTGAATTCAGCCGCCTATGCTTTGGTGCGAGAAGTCGAATCGGTCGCGCAAGCTGTAGTTCTTCTTGGATTAGAGCAGGTGCGAAAATGGGCAACGGTCATCTCTTTAGACTCCCATACTGGCAAACCAGAAGAGTTGACGAGAAACTTGCTCACCCGAGCTCATATGTGCGAACTCATCGCCATCAAGCAAAAACGCCCTCAAGCTTCATCCCACTTTATGGCCGGGATGATGTCAGGTATTCATCTTTTACTCGACATTCCACAGGATGAACTTCTTGAGCAACTTCCCTTGGCCGATGATATCAAATTAGCGATCGCTGAATATTCGGGACCTTTAGGAGATATTTTGTCACAAGTAATGCATTACGAAGGTGGCGAATGGGATAAATTGCCAAGTGATTTTGACGGCGAACTTTATGAAAATGCCTATCGTGAAGGCTTGCGTCTGACAAGAGAGTCAATGCAAGCCCTCTACGAATCCACATAATTTAAAGCTGTATGGTAAAACTGTCTGCATCCTGCCAACAGGGAAAGCTTTTCGGAATGACTCAAGGTCTGTCATGGATAGAGTCTTTGTCTCTACAAACGCTTGCCCTGCTGGATGATCGCATAAAGGGTCACCTTTAAAGTCAACCAACATAGAGTCGCCACTGTAATCGTTCCCTTTTGCGTCACTGCCTACGCGATTGACACCAATCACATAGGCAATGTTTTCAATAGCTCTAGCTTGCAAAAGTGTCCGCCAAGGGTGAGCCCTAGGCTTAGGCCAATTAGCAACACAGAGTAAAAGATCATATTCAAATGGCTGATCTGCTTCCGGTTGCTGTCTTAACCAGACAGGAAAACGAAGGTCGTAGCAAACACTGAGTAGAACACGAAATCCTTTAAGCTCAACAACAACCCGCTCATGCCCCATGGCATAACGCTCATGCTCACCCGCCATTCTAAATAAATGGCGCTTGTCGTAGAAGGTCAGCTCACCTGCAGGTGTTGCCCAGACCATACGATTGAAGAATTGGTCCTCTTCTTTGACCGCAACGCTACCTGTCATCACGCATTGACGTTTTATCGCTTGGTGTTGGAGCCATTGGATCACTTCACTTTGATCGGACGCTTGCGCCATCTCTCTTGAGTTCATCGTAAAGCCTGTCGCAAACATTTCGGGTAGAACCACCAAATCTGTAGAGTTATGGTTTAGATCACCCAACAACTGATCAATTCTCGAGCAGTTTTCAGTCGGATCTTCCCAGCGAAGATCACATTGGACAAGAGTGGTTCTTAAATCAGTGCTTAGAGTGGTCATGATTGTTGTCTAAGATTTATGAGTGGATTGGCTAGTTGATTTTTTTCCCATCTCCAATGCAATTCGACATTGGATAATAAACTGATTGAACACTTTGAAATCACGATCTTCAACCGGACCTGAGGCTTGAGTTTTTATCCGCGTAAAAAAAGACCGATCGTTTTCCCATCGACTGTTAAAGGAGCAATGATAAACCCACTCGGCATGACGCTATCCAAAAACTCCTTAGGAAGTCTTCCAAACCAGCCCGGATCTCTTGAATCGTGAACCAACAAGGACGAGCCTCGATCTAATATATGAAAAAAACAACCGCTGATGAGGGACATCACGCTTGAGTTGGAAATAGGTCATTAAGGTGTCAAGCTGGTTTCCTTCCAATAACTTAGCATCCAACTTTTTTTCCACCCTCCATACTTAAACAAAACACCACTCTTTCAAGAGATGAACTGGCTTCAATCCCTTCAACACAGGTGGTTAGAATCTCTGTCGTAGGCGCATGCCCTGTCATGAGATCACTCATTTTTTCAAGATAGATCAGCTGTTGGCGGTTATACTCACTTAGCCTTTTATGCTGCTCTGCAACAAAAATATCATCTTGCTTTTGATGATGACGCTTTTGCTCTTGGCGGGCATGAATATAAAAGGCAACCTTGCGGGTCATCTCGTCTAGCGTTTCATTGCCACTGGCACTCACTGGTGGAATCAGCGATTTATGCGAAAGTCCGTATTGCTCAATATGATCACACAACTGTCGAACGGAATGATTAACCGTTTCCTCGAGCTTTTCAGGCGGTAGTCGAGTGAGTTCTGCTAAGGATACTAACTGCTCAGTGTACTCTTCTCCAGTCAATTGCGGAGAACGCTGATAGATTTGTTCAAATAGCTGATGACAACCCGATACGATTTGCTGATTAAGTAACTCTTGTCTCGATAATCCTTCAGGTGGTTCACCTAGACGAATGCTACTGACGACACGCTTTGAAAAACCCCAACTTTGAATCAAGTCTCTGCCAATCGAAACAAACTCCCCACCTAATGCTTGCTGTTGAATACTCATCCAACTGAGTTTGCGCATCCGACGAAGCGTCAACATCTCTTTGTATATCTCAGGTAAGGTATAGGCTACTACTATTTCACCTAAACTGAATAACAAACCACAAATATAGGTTTCTTCAACGTCCTCTACACCCGCACTGATAGCGAGATCTCTAGCTGTAGCGGCATTCAAGACAGCTGCCACCAACAGGTTTTCAATACCGGTTTCAGGGTCTTTATCTTCAAAACTCTCGATCAGCTTGAGTGTCATACACAGGTTTCGAATCCGCTCAAAACCGATCAATACAACGGCACGAGAGATCGCCGTAACTTTACCACCTGTTCGATTATATTGGCTTGAGTTGGCCAGCCTAAGAAGTTTTGTCGTAAGATTAGGGTCCTTCATAATAGCCAAGGCTAAGGACATGGCATCAGTATCACTAGCAGAGCTAATTTGGCGTATCTGGTTAACCGTTGCACTAAAAACGGGCAGATCGCCCAAACGATCCAAACGGGCATAAATAGTGTTAAGCGTTTCTTGATACTTCAAGGAGAAATCACCTTCATAGGTTGCCAAAAACTCTCGTCTTAAGTGTAAGCTAGACGATAGCAGGATGATATCGCAAGTGATTTGATAACCGATTTTGCATCATTAAGACTAATGAATACGTTTACCTTGATCCAGCTTTATGTGCTGGTCAAATAGATCAAGTCCTTGAGTATGATGTGTAATCATAATGAGTGTTTTACCCTTACTCTGATCGAATACGGTATTCAGTACCTGCTTGGCCGTTTCAAGGTCTAAACCTTCAGTGGGTTCATCCAGAATGATAATAGGTGCCGCTTTTAGCAGAGTTCTAGCAATACCGAGTCGTTTACGCTGACCACCTGAAAGTCGATTGCCTCCTTCACCGACCTCTCTGTCGAGTCCTTCTGTTCCTAGCATCTCTTTCATACCCAGCTTGTCGAGTAGACTTAGCATCACCTCATCGCTTGCTGACTCATCGGCTAATTTCAAATTACTTCGAACCGTGCCCGCAAACAGTTGAACGGGCTGGGATAAAATAGCAAACTCTTCACGTAGCTGGACTTCAGGATAAGTTTCGATAGGCATACCGCCTAATATAATTTGACCTTCTTGATAGCTCCAAAAACGAGTTAGCAAATTGATTATCGAGCTTTTACCGCTACCTGTGTGTCCTGTGATAACGACTTTTTGTCCAGCTAAAATCTTAAAGTTAAGTTGATTCAGAATCGTTCTTTCATTCATAGGCAAAGTTCACTTCCAGCAAAACTCAACTTCACCTGGAGCGGAAGTTTTACAGGTGATCAGCGGGAATTCGATATCACTCTTTTGCTGAGTAATCTCGAGCAAATTCGCTGCTGAAGCTCGTGTTTTACCAAGATACTGATAGGCCAAGGGTAAAGGCGCAATGGCTTCAAAACTGGCCAGTACACAAAAAACGACCAAGGCTAACCATGCGGGCGTGAGTTCTCCAGCAGTGACCAAAGATACACCGAGCATTAAGGCGAGTAGAGTCGTTAAGCCGGCTGCAAAAGTCATCAACGCAGTGACTAAACCGCTAATTAAACTCATACGCAACTGCAATTGCTGCATCTCTTTTTGACGATCATCTAAGTAAACTTGTTGTGACGCTAGTGATTGATAAAGATGAAGCTCACTCATCCCTTGCAAGAAGGTAATAGTGGCTTGTCTTAGGCTTGAAGACTTCTCCACTTGATCCTGACCCAACTGAGATCCCAGTTGATGTCCAATCCAAGGAATTACAAAGCCTGCGATGAGGAGTGACAGGAACAGTAACCCGCCCAGCAACGGGTTGATCCAAGCTAGAAATGCGGAAACGAGAAGGCTCACGCAAACAGCGATGATACTGGGTGAAATAACTCTCAGATAAAGGTTATCTAAAGAATTAATATCGGTAATGATACGATTGAGCAGGTCAGATGAACGATAATGTCTCAGCTTGGCCGGATTCAAAGGTTCTAAGTGAGCATAAAACCAACTGCGTAATTCAGCGAGAAGACGAAAGGTCGCTTCATGAGTCGTAATACGTTCAAAATAACGCCCCGCTGTTCTGGCTATTGCAAATCCTCTAACACCGCCACCAGGCGTCATATAATTGAATGCTTGAGCTGATGCCAAGCTAACACCCGCTAGCGCCGTAGCCGCAATAAACCAACCCGAGAGTGTTAATAAACCAATGCTGGCAAGTAAGGTAAATAAGCCTAAAAAAGTACCTAATAGAACCCAGCTTAGGTGAGGTCTCATTAAGCGGATAAAAGGGATCAAAACGCTCATGAAGTGACCTCTTCAAGTAGCTGTTTTCGCATCGTTTCGTCTGCTTCAATACATTGCCCATCTTTCATCACCAAGATACGATCAGCTAACTGCATCGTCAGAGGGCGGTGTGTTAAAAGCAGGGTTGTTCTTCCTTTGCAGAGCGCTTTTAATGAGGACAAGATTTGTGCTTCACTGCTTTGATCTAAGCTTGCTGTTGGCTCATCCAGTAATAATACCGGTGCATTTTTGAGAAATGCACGCGCGAGTGACAAACGCTGTATTTGTCCACCCGAAAAATTGCTACCAGCTTCACTAATTTCGGTATCAAAGCCTTCTGGTAAACGCTCAATAAACTCCATAGCGGCCGCCAAGTGACAAGCTCGGAGAAGATCGTCGTCGGTTGCCGATGGGTTAGCCATGAGTAGATTATCTTTGATACTGCCGGGAAAAAGCGTGGTGTGCTGACTCACAAACGCTATCTTGTCCATCCAATTATTGCGCTGGATGTCAGCTAAAGGTATTCCTGAAATCTGAATAACACCAGCCGTAGGCTTTTCAAAACCGGCTAACACGTTAAGTAGTGTTGACTTACCCACGCCACTTGGACCGACTAAGGCCACTGTTTCACCCGCTGCAATCGATAGATTAAGCTGATTGAGCACTTTAGGAGATTGTCCTGAGTATGCAAAACTCACATCGTTAAATTCAATTCCAAGCGAGCTATCAGCAAGTGTCTTATCTCCACCCTGCTCTAATCGCTCAGCTTCATTTAGAAGATCTATAATCCGCTCTGCAGCCGCAGTGGCCTCTTGCTTTGCGTGATAATGTGTTCCTAACTCTCTGAGTGGTAAATAAAACTCAGGTGCAAGAATCAACAAAAACAAGGCATGATAAAGGGTAATTTCATTCCCCCAAGAGCCGAAATTAAGCAATCCCAAAAAGCTAAAGCCAAGATAAACCGCCAAAACGGCAATCGAAATCGAGGCAAAAAACTCAAGTACCGCTGAAGATAAAAAAGCTAGACGTAGCACTTGCATGGTGCGAATGCGAAATTCTTCTGCATTTTGAGCAATGATTTTGCTTTGTGCCTTACTTTTGGAAAAAAGCTTTAGTGTTGAAAGACCTTGCACAACATCTAAGAAATAGGCACTCAGCTGAGCTAACGCCTTGAAGTTTTTTTCGATTCGCTTCTGCTGCACGAGTTCCTACCAATGCCATAAACAAGGGGATTAGAGGTGCTGTGACCAAGAAGATTAAACCTGCAGCCCAGTTGAGGGGTAAAACAAAGACTAAAATCACCAGCGGCAGCATGACGGCCAATGACATTTGAGGCAAGTATCTGGCAATAAAGCCATCTAACGCCTCAACCTGTTCGATCAATAGGCTACTGAGTTCGCCACTACGCTGTTGTCGAGTGTAGGCAGGACCTAAACTAGCTACTCGTTGAATTAACTCCGCTCGAAGTCTTGATCGAACACCCACAGAAGCTCTTTGACCACACCACTCTCGCGCAACACCTAAGGCTGCGCGACACAAAAGTGCGACGACAATAATGACCAACCAATGGCTTAAGTCACTCAATTGAGCATTGTGAAATAGAGTCGCATCGATCGCTTTAGACAAAAGATACGCTTGCAGGATCAACATTAAGCCTGCCAGTAGACCAGCGGCAATGCTAAGTCGAATCCACCGCTTCTCATCGCCAACAACTGTCTTTAGCCAGCGAGATTTTTCACGATTGGACTCTCGAGTCGTAGGTTGCATGAAAACTCTTAGTGTTACAGAAATTAAAAATGATGTTGAGCTGCCAAACGACGAGCCGTTTCAAGTCTCTGAAGATTATTGGCATCTATGCTGCTCTTACCGCGCATTTTTGCAATTCTAGGATTGATCCAAGATGGTTGCTGTTTGAGCCAGTTAAGCACTTCTTTTGCAGCATCAGGTTGATTGCAGACAAGCACCATGTCACAACCGGCTTGTAAAGCTTTCTGACAGCGATCCGCATAACTACCCGCAACGCTTGCCCCTTCCATGGTCAAATCATCACTAAAAATGACACCTTCAAATCCCAGTTGAGCTCTGAGTTTGTGTTTTAACCAGTAATTCGAAAAACCTGCTGGCTCTGAATCAACTTGCTCATAAACAACGTGAGCCGGCATGATAGCATCCAAGCCTTGTTTAATCAGCGATTTAAAAGGCAAAATATCTGCTGCTTCTAGTTCAGCTTCACTTCGACCATCGATGGGTAGTTCCAAATGCGAATCAGCGGCAACCCAACCATGTCCAGGAAAATGCTTACCCGTAGCCGCCATGCCTGCTTCATGCATACCTTGCATAAAGGCAGATGACAACTCAGTTAAGGCTTCAGGATTAGATGCAAAGGCACGATCACCGATCACCGAGCTTTGTTGCCAATCGATATCCAGTACCGGCGCAAAACTGATGTCGATATCAAAAGCTCTCAACTCAGTTGCCATCAGCCAACCCAGTTCTTTTGCAGTTGACCGCGCTCGGTAGGATTAGTTTGATATTGCTTACCTAAGGTAGCCATAGGCGGTAGCGTTGTAAAACCTTCGCGAAAGCGTTGAACTCGTCCGCCCTCCTGATCAACAGCCACAATCAGATCGCTTCTAATGTCACGAATTGAGCGCATTAGCCTGGATAACTGATGCGGATTTTCATAGTTGCGACTGAATAGAATTAACCCACCAACCTCGGGTTGCTGTAATAGCTCTCGCTCCTCGTCAGTCATTTGTGTACCAACTAAGTCGAGCATCAAAGCGCCAATTGCCATGTTTTATCTCATTAAGCTGTTATCAGGACACCGCAACCGACCGGAACCTGTTGAAAAAGGTCAATAATATCGCTATTTCGCATACGAATACAGCCATGTGACAAGGGTTTTCCCATGGGTTCGCTGTCTGGAGTGCCATGAATATAGATATAACGCCTCATTGAGTCGACCTTCCCGAGACGGTTATAGCCGATCTCTTCGCCGGAAAGCCACAAAATGCGGGTTAAAATCCAATCACGTTTTGGGAATTGAGCGGCAAGCTCAGATGAATAAATTTCGCCTGTAAAACGACGACCAATAAATACTGCGTTAATGGGCTGCTCTGCCCCAATTTTAGCGCGAATACGATGACCCCAGAGGCGTACAGCCTGAACCTTCGAGATTGCCAGGGCCGTTGAGAGCGGTAGAGATTAAATAAGAACACAGCAAACGATCAGCATCATATAATGCTAAGGTTTGCTGTGCGATGGAAACATGAATGTGCTTACTCATTAAATCCGACTAAAAAATGTCTTCTCACCCCTTGCCTGGAGTCCAGCTGATAAAACAGGAATCATTCTATGTAATACACTCTCAATCTCTGCACTATCTTTGAAGCTCTTTTTTTCCATCGATAGCAACATGTGATAATTGGAGAGTGTAAAGACAATCGAACCGAGCAGAAAATGAAGACGCCAGAAAAACTCATTATCCTCCATTGGAGAAGAATCTTTGCGCAGGCACTCTAAAAAGGTTCCAGACGATTGCCAATATCGGTCATGAAAAACTCTCGTAACTCTTCCTGGTTTTTCATGTAAGCCAACTCAAGCAAGCGCATGAATACCGCTAGAGAATGTGTATTAATCTGACTAACATTCAGCAAGGATCTCATTAGAATATCGAGCAACTCCTCAACTGAGATAGGTGAAGAGTCTAGCATTCTGTCAGCCAAGGCTGTTTCAATTTCAGTACACAAGGGTTCCATTAAACGTTCACAGACGGCATTGACCAAGCCTTGTTTGGAACGAAAGTGGTAGTTTACCGCTGCCAAGTTAACATCTGCGGCTGTTGTAATCTGACGCATCGTGGTTTCGTTAAAGCCCTGCTCAGCAAACAAGGCCTCGGCAGCCAGGATAATCCGTGTAGCAGTCTTAAGGCGACGCTTCATTATCTCCTCCATGCCCAATCCTCAAATTCAAAATTGCGTTTGAAACATTATCAAAGCAATTTAGTAATACTAACACAAACTTTGTGTGTTGCATTGTCAATTAAACAAATGGGCGCTGTCTCAGTCTTTGCCACCAACGTAGCAGTAGCTTATCCGAGGAATCAGCAGCCAATTCACCCAGTCGGTCTTGGAGGCCTTTCTTAAACTGATAAGTTACTTTGAACAGGTCTGCTTCATTGGCTGACTCTGTTAAAAATTCGTCGCTCGTCATGAGTGAATCCACCAAACCCTGCTTAAGTGCTTGGCTGCCATACCAGATCTCTCCAGTTGCCACTTTCGATATATCAAGTGACGGGCGGTATTCGTGTACAAAGTCTTTGAACAGCTGATGTGTCTCTTCTAACTCTTCAACAAACTTCTCGCGACCCTTATCAGTGTTTTGTCCAAACACCGTGAGAGTACGTTTATACTCACCCGCCGTAAGCACTTCGTAATCAATGTCATGTTTTTTGAGTAAACGATGGAAATTAGGCAATTGTGCAACAACTCCAATTGACCCTATAACCGCAAAAGGTGCAGCGATAATACGATTAGCAATACAAGCCATCATATACCCTCCACTGGCCGCAACCTTATCAACACATACGGTTAAAGGAATCTGCTTTCGTCTTAAACGCTCTAATTGAGAGGCAGCAAAACCATAAGCATGAACCATACCGCCGGGGCTTTCTAGATTAACGACCACTTCATCTTTTTCGGGACGGGCGATAGATAGAATCGCTGTTATTTCTTCACGAAGTTGGTCTGTCGCGGAGGCGCTCATATCACCGTCAAAGTCGACAACATAAATGCGTTTTTTTATCCTCTTCTTCTAACTCACCCTTTTTAGCCGCTTTACGGCGCGCTTTAGCATCAGCCTTTTCCTGCTTACGCTCTTCCTTAATGCGTTGACGCAGCAATTCTTCGTCAATTACATTTTCTTCTAGGGCTTCGTAGAGATCTTTAAACTTGTCATTAAGACACTTTACTTCGATATGACCTTCCGTCTGATGCTGTCGGCGTCGACTCGCCAAACTGACAACTAAAACGACCACCAGTAAAATCGCTATGACCAGCGTTGCCGTTTTAGCCAGAAATAATCCATATTGGGTCAAAAAATCAATCACATGCTTCTCCACAAATCAGAGGTTCTATCTGTTTCGCTTTCGCGGTGCGCTAATGTACCATAGCTCTAATCAACAAGCTCGGATGATAGATATGACTGCTCCTGTAACACTCGACAAAATTGTTCAAAAGCTTCCTGAAAAGTTTAATCCAGCGCAAGCAGAAAGTCTTAATGTAACCTATCAATTCAATCTGTCGGACGCTGAAAATTTCTACATACGCATCCGAGAAAAGCATTGCGAAACAGAATATGGTTCTCATACGGACCCTGATATCACCTTGATCATGGATGAGGCCACCTTAATTCGCATCATGACGGGTGAACAAGACGGCATGAGCGCCTTTATGAAAGGGCAGCTCCGAGCAGAAGGTAATGTGATGCTAGCAACACGTTTAGGAAAACTATTCGGTCGATAAGGAGTGAAGAAACTGATCAATTAGCTGTTTTGATATGGCAAAGTCTGGTGGCAAATCAGGTAACTCATCTTGACTAAACCAACGCGCTTCTAAAAATTTCGTCGCCATCTGGAAGTATTTCACCGGCTAAGTAATCGGCAAAAAAGCCTAGCATAAGTGAATGTGGAAAAGGCCAAGATTGGCTTTTGATATAACGAATATTGTGTACTTCGATACCGACTTCCTCTTTAACTTCCCGAGCAACGGCCTGTTCCGCAGTCTCTCCTGGTTCGATAAAACCAGCCAGTGTACTGAAGCGTCCTGGTGGGTATTTTGCTGCATGAGCCAGCAGACACTGATCATCTTTTATCACGAGTACGATGATACAGGGTGAAATGGGCGGATAATGCACGTGACCACACTGCGTACATTGCCGAGCCACCTCTTCAACAGGATGTGGCTTTAGCGCAGAGGCACAAAGACAACAGAACTGAGCATGCTGGTGCCAGCGCTCAAGCTGAGCCTGGCGGGAAATAGTCGCATAATCCTGCTCACTTTTGGCTTTCGATAGCTGTTCACGCAGTGGATCCAACACACTCTCCTTTCACTGTTCTATCCGTTTCCAAACGCATTGACCTGCTGACTTTTTATCCAATAAGGCTAAAAAAGCTTCATGCGCTTGCAATTCGTCATCATTGGCCACTATCGTTTTAAGATTTAAACCCGAACTATCGACCGGTCTCGGATGGCTCACACCATCCTCATCCATACCATCGCCTTCACTGTTCAGCGCCAAAGCCGTTTGACCACCGGTCAGATGCAAATAGACTTCAGCCAGAATTTTGGAGTCAAGCAAGGCTCCGTGAAGCTCACGATCAAAATGCTCAATACCATATCGACGACAGAGGGCGTCTAGATTATTTTTCTGTCCCGGAAACTTTTTTCTCGCTAACAGTAAGGTATCCGTAATTTTCGGACAAAGGTCCTCCATTCGCTCCTGATAACCATTTCT
Organism: Nitrincola sp.; assembly: GCA_021208565.1. GTDB lineage: Bacteria > Pseudomonadota > Gammaproteobacteria > Pseudomonadales > Balneatricaceae > Nitrincola. Next base: position 6,473 of record JAJOJN010000109.1, on the reverse strand, counting down.
TTCGAGCTCTGTATTCAAAAAGCCAATATCAAATGCAGCGTTGTGAATAATCAGTTCAGCACCACGGACAAACTCGATAAACCCATCCGAGATGACCGCAAATTTAGGCTTATCCGCTAAAAACTCATTGGTAATTCCGTGAACCTCGATGGCTTCCGCTTCAACCTCACGATCAGGTTTAATGTATTGATGGTAATGATTTCCGGTTAAACGACGAAGCTGCATTTCAATACAGCCAATTTCAATAATATTGTGACCTTCTGCAGGGTCAATACCGGTGGTTTCTGTATCTAAAACAATCTGTCTCATGAGGGTTTCCGTTTTCCAAATTCTTCTACACCACGATTCGCCAGAGCATCAGCGATCTCATTCTCTGCATGCCCACTATGCCCTTTAACCCAGCACCATTCAATTTGATGCTTGCCGACCTCGGCATCCAAGGCTTGCCAAAGATCCGCATTTTTAACAGGCTGTTTAGCGGCTGTTTTCCAGCCATTGCGTTTCCAACCGGAAAGCCATTCGGTAATGCCTTTGCGCAAATATTGAGAATCTGTTGTTAAACGAACCTGACAAGGTCTTTTTTAGACACTTTAGCGCTTCGATAGCGGCGAGCATCTCCATGCGGTTATTCGTTGTTTCAGGTTCTCCACCAAACAACTCTTTTTGCTTTTCACCATAGCGCAGTAAAGCACCCCAACCGCCAGGCCCGGGATTTCCTTTGCAGGCACCATCCGTAAATATCTCCACTAAACTCAAATCGACCTTCCCCGAGCTGATTTGTTGCGAGCACTTGGCTCAGCAACAGGAAAAGCGATCAGTTTACGCGTTTTCCAGACAGGTTTTAAAGGGGTCATCCCCACAACATCTTTTCTGACCCACATCATTAAGATCGAACCGGTATGGGCTGGTAATCTTGAGACCCAGCGATTCATGAAGCCTAAACGATTAAACCAGCGCTCATTTTCAATGGGGGGAGAATGAAAATCACTAACACTTTTGAGCTCGGTTAAGTCCAATAAACGAATCCAATCATGCAGACGCCAGTGTGAAAAACCTTGAGCTGTCCAGGGTGCAGAAGGATTCCGATGACAACGACGACAGACTCCCCAAAAGCTATTAGGGTTAAAACTCACAATTAACAAATGCCCTCCCTGACCTTAAGATTCGGGAGGCTTCTCTCAGCGTTTGGTGGGGATGCTCAGCGAAGTCGAGCGTGTGATGAAGGATAACGACATCTTGACTGTTATCCAGAATGGGCAACTCATGCGGCTGTGCGATAATGGTTTGCTGATCCATACCCAAAGATATCTTAGGGCATACCATCACTTTATGAGATACCGGACTGGTTTCATAAAGCTTCACCGAGGCATCAAAACCTATCTGCACAAGATGGTAACCGAAAGCATTATGAATCAATGCATCCGCCATTTTCTTTTCACAGGCGGCTATTTTTCCACCCAAAGAAGATTGATACCAATCACGCAAGGCGTCAGACGGATCGTTTTCTATGATGGATTTAGATTTTCCCATGAAAACCCCTCAAATCTGGTGAAATTTGCGATGCTGGCTCTATTAATTTTAGCTGGCAAAGCAGCAATTGCTGTAATAAGGTACAATTCAGTTGGATGAAAGTTTCATTTTGGAGCAAAAAATGTTGAACCTAACACCGATACCGGCCTTTAATGACAACTATATATGGGCAATTTATAACACAGAAAGTCCTGATGAGGGTGTCGTCATTGTTGACCCAGGTAGTGCTGAAGCGGTTCAACTTTGGCTAGAGGAACAACAACTCTCTATTACAGCCATTTTGATCACGCATCATCATCAAGACCACACAGCGGTGCGCTCGCCCTTCAACAAGAGCATAACTACTGCCCTATTTACGGACCTGCCAACTCACCTTTTGAAGGTATTACGCAACCGCTCACCGATGGTGATTTAATCTGTTTACTGAATACCACCTTTGAAGTCAAAACAGTACCCGGACATACTTTAGATCACATCAGTTTTTTCTCTCCAGATGAGTTGATTTTACTCTGTGGTGACACTCTATTTATGGCCGGTTGTGGCCGTCTTTTTGAAGGGACTGCTGAACAAATGCAGTTGGCGATGGACTATTTCTCAGGATTACCTGATGAAACTCGAGTTTTGCCGCACACGAATATACCCTCTCTAACTTAGCTTTCGCTCATGCCGTAGAACCTGAAAACCAAGATATTCGCCTGATGACTGAAAAATGTCGGAGTTTACGTGAACAGGGCTTACCAACCTTACCGTCCAGGATAGGTATTGAAAAAGCCATTAATCCCTTTATGCGAACTGAGCAAACCTCTGTTATACATACTGTTTATGGGCATACAGGCGAACACCCCGAGACACCTGCCGCAACCCTGGCACTTTTGCGCGAATGGAAGAACAATTTTTGATTGCGTCTGACGAGATGACTGTTAAAATGCTTCGTTAAGTTAACATTAAGTTTCGAGAAGACCATGTCCAGACTCAGAACAGGATTTCTAGCCTTGACGCTTGCCTCATTGGTTAGCGGTTGTGCTAATCAACAGCAATTGCACTCTTCAGTTGACTCACCATCCGATGAACGCGCTAGGCTTCTCATCGGTTTAGATTATGGCAATCTTTATAACCGTAATCTTATATTTGGTTTTAGGACAACAAAGCCACGCTGAAAGTGCATGGGGATTTAACTCGGCAACACCTTCTACTTGAACCTGACTTAGAAAATATCCGTATCGAGCGTGAGCTTAGCTGGCTAGAAAATAATCCTCGACATGTTATGGAAGTGACCCAGCGTGCTCTTCCTTACTATCATTACATCCTCGAACAAGTTCTTGAGCGGGGCATGCCTGCCGAAGTTGCTTTAATTCCTTTTATTGAAAGTGGTTTTAATCCCTTTGCTGTCTCTCCTGCTCGTGCCGCTGGGCCTTGGCAGTTTATACCAGGAACCGCCGCAAACTTTGGTTTGGAAAGTAACTGGTGGTATGACGGCCGCCGAGATATTGTTGCATCCACCGACGCCGCCTTGAACTATTTGTCACAGCTCAATGATATGTTTGAAGGTGACTGGCTATTAACCTTTGCCGCCTATAATGCTGGCGAAGGTAATGTGATGCGTGCGATGACTCGAAATGCGAACTCTAATCAACCCACGGATTATTGGTCACTTCACCTCCCAGGTGAAACCATGCGTTATGTACCCAAACTTCTGGCGACAGCCAGAGCCATTAGGGACGCGGATCTACTGGGTCTGCAATTAGAAGACATACCTGCAGAACCCTATTTTGCAGAGGTCTACACCGGTGGTCAGTTAGATCTCACTCAAGCGGCAGAAATGGCCGATATCGATTTAGATGAACTAAAACGCCTTAACCCAGGTTTTAGTCGTTGGGCAACGGCACCCGAAGGACCTCATCGTTTACTGGTGCCTGTCGAACAAGCAGATCAATTCCAATCAGCACTTGTGCAACTTCCTGTTGAAAATAGAGTCAATTTTCAACACTATACCATTGCTAGAGGAGATACCCTGAGTACCATAGCAAGACGCTTTGGTACCACGGTGGCCGCCATCAAAGAAGCAAATCAGATGAACTCTACTCAGCTTCGAGTAGGTCAAACGCTTCTAGTACCGGCTGACGCCAATGATCTTGCTCTGCAAACGACTCGTGCTGAATCAGGATAACAATGAATGTTAAACAGTCTGCGACACTTTTCACGCGTTACGGCAAGCCTTCTTATTTTGAGCCTCAGCAGTTGGAGTTTAGCAGATTCGGAAAACCTTTCGCCTGAGATTCCCCCTTCCGTGCACGGCATTGCGATGCACGGCGATCTTAAATACCCTGCCGACTTTACGCACTTTGATTACGTCAATCCAAACGCTCCCAAAGGGGGTAGAGTTGTTCAATCAGCAATTGGCAGCTTTGATAGTTTTAACCCTTTATTGTGCGTGGCACTCCAGCCGATGGCCTAGGTCTGATCTATGACAGCCTGACCATGAAGTCAGATGATGAGCCCTTTTCAGTCTATGGTTTGTTAGCCAAACGAATTCGTTTACCCGAGAATCGTCGCTGGATTGAGTTTGACATGCATCCTCAAGCACGCTTCAGCGACGGTATCCCCGTGACTGCCGATGACGTGGTCAATACCTTTCGATTATTAAAGGAAAAAGGCAGTCCCTTTTACCGTGCTTATTACGCAGACATTGTTCATATCGAAGCCCTGAGTACTCATACGGTTCGTTTTGAATTCGCAGATACAGAGAACCGTGAACTGGCTTTAATTGTCGGCGAAGTGCCTATTCTGCCTAAGCACTTTTGGGATGAAAGAGACTTTGAAGCGTCTAATCTTGATATCCCTCTGGGTTCAGGGCCCTATATTTTAAGTAGTTATGACCCTGGAAGATCAGTCACTTATAGACGAAATCCAAACTACTGGGGGAAGAACTTACCCGTTAGAAAAGGTCGCTATAACTTTGATGAGTGGATCTTTGATTACTATCGTGACGGCACAGTTGCCTTACAAGCCTTTCGTGCGGGGCAGTACGATTTTAGAACAGAACATTCAGCTAAAAACTGGGCAACGGGCTACACGGGTTCGGCTTTAAGGGAAGGTCGCATCATTATGGAAGAGATCGAGCATCAAAACCCTGTTGGCATGCAAGCATTTGTCATGAATACGCGTCGTGCCCTCTCCAAGATCCTTTGGTTCGACATGCATTGGCACATGCGTTCGATTTTGAATGGACCAATCGAGCCATCTTCTTCGATGCTTATAAAAGAAGTCATAGTTTCTTTTCCAATTCTGAAATGGCCGCCGAAGCACTACCAGACGCAGCTGAACTGGAAATTTTAGAGCCGATACGCCACCTATTACCCCCACAGGTGTCACAGAAGTCTACCGTGCACCTCAAACCGATGGTGACGGAAATATTCGTACGCAGCTTAGAGAAGGTCTTCGTATGCTGCATGACGCCGGTTGGACGCTTGAACGTGGTGTCCTAAGAAATGACCAAGGACAACCCTTTCGATTTGAAATCTTGATTATTCAACGTGATCTTGAAAGGCTGATTAACCCCTTTATTCGCAATCTTGAGCGTATGGGCGTTCAAGCCAACATTCGAGTTGTCGATATTTCGCAGTATATCAATCGATTACGTGAATTTGATTTTGATATGATTATCACCAGTTACGGTCAGTCTAACTCTCCGGGCAATGAGCAACGTGAGTTTTGGCACACCAGCAGTGCCGACAGACCCGGAAGTCGAAACTTGATTGGCATTCGCAACCCCGGTGTTGATCATCTTGTTGAACAGCTGATACAAGCCCCAGATAGAGAGCAATTGGTTCTGCGTGCTCGAGCCCTTGACCGAGCCCTGCAATGGAATCATTATGTTATACCGCATTATCACACTAACGCCTACCGTATCGCCTATTGGAATAAATTTGGTATTCCAGAGGTCAGACCTAAACACTCGATAGGCTTCGACACTTGGTGGATTAAAGACTAATGGGCGCTTATATTGTCCGACGTTTACTGCTGATCATCCCAACGCTGTTTGGCATTCTCGTGCTGAATTTTATGATTGTTCAGCTTGCCCCAGGGGGTCCGGTTGAGCAAACGCTCGCCCATTTGCAGGGTTTTGGTGACACCACAGGAGAGCGGCTAGGCAGTGGTGCTGCTTCAGATTTGGCATCAGCACCTTCAACGGGTGGTACAGGTTATCGAGGTGCACAAGGGCTTGATCCAGAATTAATCGCTGAAATAGAACGCATGTATGGCTTTGATAAGCCTGCACATGAACGCTTTTTCCAGATGCTGGTGAATTATTTAAAGTTTGATTTTGGCACCAGTTTTTTACAGTAGCAAGACAGTGATCGAACTGATCATCGAAAAGATGCCTGTCTCGATTTCCCTAGGGCTCTGGACGACCTTAATCGCTTATTTAGTTTCGATTCCTCTAGGGATTCGTAAAGCCGTCAAAGATGGTACCGCTTTTGACATGTGGACCAGTAGTGCGATTATTGTCGGCTACGCCATTCCTAACTTTCTGTTTGCCATACTGTTGATTGTGCTTTTTGCTGGGGGTACCTATTTTGATTGGTTCCCATTACGAGGCCTCACCTCACCTAATTTTGATGAAATGACGTTGTTACAAAAGATTGGTGATTATTTTTGGCACCTAACCTTGCCCGTTCTAGCCTCGGTGATCTCTAGCTTTGCGACCCTGACCATGCTGACTAAAAATGCCTTTTTGGATGAGATTCACAAGCAGTATGTCCTCACCGCTAAAGCCAAAGGACTGGCTGAGAATAAGGTTCTTTACGGTCATGTATTCCGAAATGCCATGTTGTTAATCATTGCTGGGATGCCGGCTGCCTTGATCGGTATTTTCTTTACTGGCTCTTTACTCATCGAAGTGATTTTCTCCTTAGATGGTCTGGGCTTACTCGGATATGAAG
>JAJOJN010000007.1 GCA_021208565.1 Nitrincola sp. | reverse complement strand
CTCAACCACGCGTGCCAGCGTTTGTCGTGGATCGACACCTCGGAACAGCTCACCTTGCGTGGGGGTGATATGACAATCGCTCAAGTTGTAACAGTCGGATCAGTCTCATAGGACCTCTATCGACTCACGCGCACAACCAAAACGCAAACACTGATTCAGCCACTCGGCCAAGAATTGGTTCAGCTGATACTTCTCATCGGGCTGGTGCATCTGATCATTGGGATATTGATACACGCCACTAAGTTGACGACGACGGGTACAAACCACTTCAGCCATGCGAGCGTCATGGTAAAGACGAACCACAATATCGGGTGATTCAAGCCAGGGTGATCCACCCGTCTGCGTCTGACGCATCACCACCGTGCTGGTATAACGAAACGCTTCTTCCACCCACAAGGTGACCTGTACTTCACGCGCTTGATAGCTGAGTGAAAACTCCCGACGAGCAGTGGCCTGCATCTCTGGCAACAAGCGCAGGATGCGTCCGTAATTGAGTTGGCAAATAGCCATCTGCTGTGTCAGATCAGGTATATATTTGCGTTTCATTTATTGCATACACTCAAGTCCACGCTGATGGACGGTTTGATAGTTGATATACAGCCATTGTACAGCAATCAAAATCGCAGCATTATCCAAACGACCTTGATGCATCAGCTCGAATACGTCTTGAACAGCCAGACAGTGCACTCTAATATCCTCACCCTCTTCGGCTAAGCCATGAAGGCCCTGTGCATCCGAGGAGTCTACAAAACCATACAGCAGATGAATCCATTCATCCATACCACCGGGGCTAGGAAGATAACCTTGGATAGGTTGTAAATGATGCACTGTTAAACCCGCTTCTTCCAGCGTTTCTCGTTCTGCAACCGCTTCTGGCGTTTCACCCTCTTCGACCATACCAGCAACCAACTCAAGCAACCAAGGACCTTGCGGCGCGCTCAAGGCACCTGCACGAAACTGTTCTATCAGCACCAGCGTTTCCTTAATCGGATCAAACAATAACACCGTCACCGCACTGCCACGACGGAACATTTCCCGTTTAATGGTGAGCTTTTTACCCTTAAAGGTGGCATGTGTCAGGGTAAGCTCATGCATGCGAAAAAAGCCCTGATAGACACAGCGGTCTTCTTGAACCTCAACGTCTTTGGAATCAAATTGGGGGAACCATTGCACCCTGTTGTCTCCTAATCTCTTTGAGCAGCACGTTCAAAATCTTCTATCGGAACTGGACGACCAAACCAATAGCCTTGATAACCTGGGCACTGATGATCGACTAAGAATTTATGCTGAGCCTCATTTTCGACACCCTCAGCAATGACGCATAAGTTTAACTCACTCGCTAGACTCAGAATAATTCGCGTAATCGCTGCATCATTAGCATCATCAGGGAGTCCATCGATAAAGCAATGATCTATTTTCAGCTGATCAAGTGGCAATTGCTTAATATAGGCAAGCGAAGAGTATCCTGTACCAAAGTCATCTAGAGAAAACCCAACCCCATGGTGTTTAAGGAACTGCATACGTTCAATCGCAAAGTCTATATCATCCAAAAGCACACTTTCAGTCAGCTCGAGCTTCAAATGATCCACAGGAACATCAAACTCATGAATCAACTCTAGCAGATCATCTGCGAAACTAGGTTGCTTAAACTGATGAGTGCTAATATTAACGGATAAGGTTAAATGCTTAAATTGGCTGTTTTGAGCCCACATGGCTAACTGGTGACACGCCTGCTCCAACACCCAGCGACCTAGGGCAAAATGAGTCCTGAGGATTCCGCAACAGGAATAAACTTAGCAGGTGATATTAAACCATTCACCGGATGCCGCCATCGAACGAGTGCTTCGGCACCCAGCCACTTGCCCTTTGAATCAACTTGGGGTTGAAAGTATAGGACAAGTTGATGCTGTTGAATCGCTACACGAAGTTCGCTTTCCATCAGCGCCTTAGCTGCAACAGTTTCTTGCATCTGCGGGTCAAAGAAAAAGATTCTATCCCGACCTGACTCTTTAGCCTTGTACATCGCCAAGTCTGCTTGCTTAAGCAGCTCATCAACACTGACATCCTTATGAACCAAGGCGACACCAATGCTTGCTGAAATAAAATAGTGTTGATCCCCTAAAAGATACTCGTTGCGCAGTGAAATCAGAATTTTATCAGCGACAAATTGGGCCTTTTTAGCAACTTTTTGATGAGTTTGCCCCCAAAGACGTCAGCATGATCACAAACTCATCTCCACCAAATCGAGCGACGGTATCTTCATCTCTAACAGAATGACAAATACGACTAGCCACCTGTCTAAGTAACTCATCGCCCATATCATGGCCTAGGGTATCGTTAAGTGTTTTAAAATTATCAAGATCGATAAAAAGTAATGCACCTAACTCATGATTTCTCTGGTTATGCTTTAATTGCTGATTCAGTCGATTGATCAATAAGCGCCGGTTCGCAATCCTGTTAAGGTGTCGTGGAATGCCAAATGGCGGATATTGCTTTCGCTCTCGATTAACTCTTCGGCCTGACGTTTTAATGTTTCTCTCTGAACAGCAAACTCATCGTGATAAGCTCTGAACAGAGCCGAAGACCATCGCGAAAAGAGTAGTGAAGCGGCAAGAGCGACTAAAAAGGCAACACCTACCAATGTCAGATAGTTCGTAGTTGATCAGGTGCGCTCTCTTCAAACATATTAATTTCATGCTGAACAATGCTCGTTACTTCATCTTCAAAAATGGTCGATATTAGAATCCAATCCCAATAACCCGCAGGTTCCACTAATGCCAGTTTCGACCTTTTTTCACTGGTGATTCCATCAATCCACTCATAACGAATAAACCCTCCGCCTTGAGACGCTGCAAATAGCATCTGTTCAATCGCTTTTCTTTCTACCTCATGATGGTGTTGGACGGGCAATAACTCTAAATGACGACTGTCTAACGATAATAACACCTGACCCTGACTATCAATAATGGCGGTGTAGCCTGTTTCGCCAATGAGTCGATTACGAATCTGAGCGATGAGTTGTTGCTGCAGCTTCTGCTCCCATTCATAGGTGTAATCACCCGCTCCGATCAACCAATCAAAGGGGGCAAAATAACGAACATAGGCTAACTTATCGGCCATTTGTTCAGGGTCATCGGGTCGATACCAGCGATAAGCGGAAAAGCCCTGACCTGCTGGTTTTCGTGCCGCTTCGATTAAACCTCGCATAATAAAATGCCCAGTATCGTCTTGATTATCAGGCAATAACAACCCTTCGTATTCAGGTGCTGTCGGAAGTAAAATAAATCTACCTAACATATCATCAATAAAGTAATAGCCACGCCCATCAAAAAACCGAAGGTCACGCAGTGTTTCGACGATCAAGGACTGAAGGGCTTGTGGTTCGATTTTCTCAGCTTTCTGAGAATATAACTGCGTCGCATATCCCAAGCTAAGTCAACCATCTCAATTAAACGAAGACGTAACTCAACCTCTGTTTGGCCTGAGCATACTCAATATCGTTACGTATTGAGGCCATTTCTCTTATGAGTTGTTGTTGAACCTGCTCAAAAGATAACCACTCAATACGTTCAATTGACGCGCTGTGATCTTCAGTTTTCTGCCATGCAAAAAAAACCAGATAGTGAAAGTGTTAGCAAGAGAACAACTAACAATGTACCGGCAAGATGAAGCCGAGGAAGGGTTCGGGATTTATCTGTAAGCTGCATACTACCTAAACCTGCAGTTATATAAACCCCATGATAATATGAATTAAGGTATAAAAATATGTTTCATCGCACTTTCTACCTATTGAATGAAACTCCTTAATTGATCTATCTCCTCAGGCCAAATTTCCGGTTCAATCGTTTCCAATATCAACGGCATTTTTTCAAAACGTTCATCCTGCATCAGGTAGCGGAACACTTCCCAACCTATCTCACCCTGACCCAAGGAATGATGACGATCAACTCGACTCCCCAATGCCCCTTTTGGAGTCATTCAAGTGCATCGCTTTAAGGTAGTCAAATCCAACAACTCGATCAAACTCAGCAAAGGTTGCTTCACACGCCTCTTGGGTACGAAGATCATAGCCCGCGGCGAAGATATGGCAGGTGTCGATACAAACACCGATGCGTGACTTATCTTCGACTTGATCGATAATCTCAGCTAAGTGCTCAAAGCGGTGGCCTAGATTGCTTCCTTGGCCCGCCGTGGCTTCAATCACCGCGACGACCTGTTCTGTTTCAGCGATGGCCTGATTAATCGATTCAGCTATCTTCGCTAGGCATTCTGACTCACTGATTTCACGCAGGTGGCTACCAGGGTGGAAATTTAGCCATTACCAGACCGAGTTGCTCACATCGTTGCATCTCATCTAAAAATGCAGCGCGTGACTTAGCTAAGGCATCGGGATTTGGATGACCTAAATTAATTAAATAACTATCGTGCGGCAAAATCTGTTCTGGCTTAAAACCGTGTTGCTCACAACGCTTCTTGAACTGCTCGATGCTCTTTTTGTCAGAGGTTTAGCCTCCCAACGACGCTGATTTTTAGTAAACAGCGCAAAAGCATTGGCACCTATCTCTTGAGCATTAACGGGTGCATTTTCCACACCACCTGAAGCACTTACGTGAGCACCTATCCAGTATTCAGCCAAACCTATTACTCCTAGTGTAATCATAACAATTTGTTGCTTTACAGCCCTGCCAGCGAGTGCCATGCTGTTATTTTACCCGACAATCGCAGGATCTTCTCATGTCTATCGAAGGCGCCATTGCCTATTTTATCGCCATCTTTATTTTCGCGATCACGCCTGGGCCTGGAATTTTTGCCTTACTCGCTCGCGGTATGAGCAGTGGTTTTAAAAGTTGTATCCCTTTGGCGGCAGGCATGACACTAGGCGATTTACTTTACTTAACCCTTGCCTTTTTTGGTCTTGCAGCACTGGCCGAGCATTGGAACGAAGTCTTTACCGTCATCCGTTTAGTGGGTGCTGCTTATCTGTTGTGGTTGGGTTGGAAAATGTGGACCACTCCCATTTCACTCACCGCGATTACTGAAGATAAAAGTAGAATCGGTTTTCTCAAAGGTTTTCTTCAGGGCTTCCTGATTTCATCCTCCAACCCTAAAGTGATTCTGTTTTATATTGCCTTCTTACCCAGCTTTATCGACCTGACTCGTCTTGATCGTTCCGATTTGGTCTTGGTGAGCAGTCTCACGATTGCCGCATTAATGGCTGGATTACTGCTCGTGGCGGGCGGCATAGCGACCGCTCGTCAACTTTTCCGCTCAGAACGCTCTATGAAAGTGATAAACCGCAGTGCAGGTTCATTAATGGTAGCGGCGGGGCTGTATCTGGCGGGCAAGAGTGGCTAATTCACTATAGGTTAATCCCTTGTCTGCTTTCTCGAATCAGCTGAGAAAACCCTTGCCCTTTGGGGTCGACAGAATCGGGCACATTGCTACTAGCCCGCAACAGAGAGATATCAACACCCTGTTCTAACCACCCCTTTTCTTGTGCAAATTCATCACCGAAACCAGGTAGTAACACTCGATAGTCAAACATGTGTCGGGAAAAACGATAGTCAGGATCATGTTTCAGCAAGCTCGTCACGCAGTTATGCAGCAAGGTATTATAGAAGGCTGGCTGTTGATTGAGCTTTTGTGTTTCTTGCATCAAGCTGTGAAATAAATAGTGTTGATGTTCGACAGGCAAGGTCAGGGGATAAAGGTACACCTGCTCGCCTCGCACATGGCTTCTTAAGCCGATAATATCCTCTTCTGTACCTAACACATTGATGCGCTGATAGGTTTTAAAGAGTCCTTTGAACGGACTATAGCTCTGTTCAGGTCGCATTCTCGCCTCTACGGACAGCACCAGAAAGTGCGAACCCTGATCGGCTTCTGGATTAACAAACTCAAAACTTAAAAAAGCGTGTGCAAAACCATACCCGGCAAAATGCGATAAGCCCAACCATACGCCCGCTAACTGATCTACTGCATACTCTTGAGTGAGGTAATCGGTCGACGTGGGTATTCCATCTGCATCATAGCGAAAATTACGAACATTGCTGAGTTGATAACCTTCCGAGTTACGTTCGACAACCGGTAGCTGTGCTTGAAGGGCATGCCATTCTCCTTCATGAGTGGGGGTCTTTAAAGTGAACCAAGTCACCAAGAAAGTCATGGCAATAATGAAAATCCATTTCGTTTTGATCAACACTGTTTTACCCATTTAAAAAGAATAATGAGCGATCATATTACAGCCTCAGCGCTGAGTAAAAAGAAAGCCCAGCGCTAGCCGGGCTTAATCGAGGGGAACGCCGTTGCTCAGTTAACCTGGAGGGTTAGACTGGATAGTTAAGCAGCGGCCTCATCTTCTACCGATGAACGGATCAGGTAATCGAACGCGCCCAATGCGGCGGTTGAGCCATGTCCCATGGCGATGATAATTTGCTTATAAGGAACGTTAGTCACGTCACCCGCTGCAAATACGCCAGGAATGTTGGTTTCGCCATGGCTGTTAACTTCGATTTCACCGAAGCGGCTCAATTCCATATCACCTTTTAACCATTCAGTATTCGGTACCAATCCAATCTGAACGAAAATACCCGCCACATCTAAATCAAACAGCTCATTACGTGTGCGATCTTTGTAGGTTAGACCGATCACTTTATTACCATCTCCGCGCACTTCAGTGGTCTGCGCCATCTTGATGATGGTGATGTTTTTCATTGACGCGGCTTTGCGTTGGAGAACGGCATCAGCACGCAAGGTATCGCTAAATTCCAGCACGGTGACATGCTCAACGATACCCGCAAGGTCAATCGCCGCTTCGATTCCGGAGTTACCACCACCGATGACAGCAACGCGCTTACCTTTGAACAGAGGACCATCGCAGTGTGGGCAGTAAGCAACACCCTTACCACGGTACTCTTGCTCACCAGGAACGTTCATCTCTCTCCAGCGGGCACCTGTTGCCAAGATAACGGCTTTACTTTTCAGGGTTGCACCACTTTCAAGATCAATTTCAACCAGCTTTTCACGACGTAGCTTTTTTCGCACGCTGGTTGTCCATGATATCTACTTCGTATTCTTTAACGTGCTGCTCAAGGCTAGCCACGAGTTTTGGCCCTTCGGTGTAGTTAACCGAGATAAAGTTCTCGATACCGACGGTGTCCATGACTTGTCCACCAAAACGCTCAGCCACGATACCGGTACGAATACCTTTACGCGCCGCATAAATGGCCGCGGCAGCACCTGCTGGCCCACCACCAACAATCAACACATCGTAGGGGTCTTTTTCGCTCAAAGCGGCTGCTTCACGCTGAGCAGCACCCGAGTCAACTTTGCTTAAAATCTCTTTTAACGTCATGCGACCCTGACCGAAAGGCTTGCCATTGAGTAGCACGGTTGGCACCGCCATAATTTGACGCTCGGTCACTTCCTCTTGGAACAACGCACCATCAATCATTACACTGGTGACGTTGGGATTCAGAATAGCCATGAGGTTCAAGGCTTGAACAACGTCTGGGCAGTTCTGGCAAGACAAAGAGATATAAGTTTCAAAATGAAACTCACCCTGCAATTGGCGCGCTTGCTCAATTAGCTCAGCGTCGGCCTTTGAAGGATATCCACCGGATTGCAGTAACGCCAAAACCAGTGATGTAAATTCGTGGCCCATCGGGATGCCCGCAAAACGCACACGTGGTTTTTCACCCACAGGAGCGATGGCCATACTTGGGGTTCTTTCACTACCGTCAGTCAGTGTCTTCAGACTAATTTTGTCATTAAGACCTGCAATTTCCTGACAGAGATTCAGTAGTTCTTTTGCTTTTGCTGATTCGTCAACGGACACAGTAATCTCAATCGGATTAACGATGTTCTGCAAATAGGTGTCCAGTTGCTTTTTGATATTCGCGTCCAGCATGAGACCGTCCTTTAACGATTAGACAAATTAAAAAAATTGGGAAATATATTGAACTGTAACACCGGCCCCGAACGGAGCCGGCTGTATCAGCAATCTAAGTTAAATTAGATTTTGCCAACTAGATCTAGTGAAGGAGATAGAGTCTCTTCACCTGGCTGCCAAGATGCTGGGCAAACTTCGCCATCGTGAGAAGCAACGTATTGAGCTGCTTGGATCTTACGAACCAGTTCTTTAGCTGAACGGCCAATGCCTAGATCGTGGATTTCAGCAACTTTGATCTGACCTTCTGGGTTGATCACGAAAGTACCACGTAGTGCTAGACCTTCTTCTTCGATCATTACTTCGAAGTTGCGTGAAATTTTACCCGTTGGATCAGCTACCATTGGGAACTGGATCTTCTTGATGGTTTCAGACGCATCGTGCCATGCTTTGTGAGTGAAGTGAGTGTCAGTAGAAACTGAGTATACTTCAACGCCCATTTCTTGCAGCTTTGGATAGAAATCAGCAAGGTCACCCAGCTCAGTTGGGCAAACAAAGGTGAAGTCTGCTGGGTAGAAGAATACGACTGACCACTTTCCTTTCAGGTCTGCATCAGACACCTGAACGAACTCACCGTTGTGGTAAGCAGTTGCATTAAACGGTTTAACTTCAGTATTAATCAAAGACATTTCGTTCTCCTGTAGGGATTGTCGTTATTCAACAGAGCCCATAGTAGACAAAAAGTATGACATTTGGAAATTAATATAGATTAAGAGATTAATTAATTTTTACTATGAAACTAACTCAATAGACTCTCGATCATTAATTGAAGCGTGGTTCGGCCACGAAAGACATTTTTTGACAGCCGATAAACTAATCTCACTTGTTGTATCGCCTCATTAGGCCATACGTCGGTGTCGATGTTGAAAGCGATCGCGTCGATTGCCGTCTGACCACCCACAGGCATCACCACCATTTTCAAGTGACGATGACCGACAATGCGTTGTTGCAAAACTCTAAACTCACCGTCGAATAAGGGCTCAGGAAATTGATGTCCCCAAGGGCCTGCTTCTTGGAGTAAGTCAGCCAACTCTAGGGTAAACTCTGGCTCAGTCAGTTCGCCATCGGTAAAGACAACGCGCTGCAACGCATCTTGATTCAAGCGTTGACGCACTTCGGCATCAAACGCTTCTCGAAAGGCCTCAAGATCTTGTTCGGCGATAGACATTCCCGCAGCCATAGCATGACCACCAAACTTTCTTAACAACTTAGGATGTTTGGCTGCAATAGCATCTAACCCGTCGCGTATGTGAAAGCCATCGATAGAACGTGCTGAACCTTTAAGTTCACCTAGATCTCCCGGCGCAAAAGCAATAACGGGTCGATGCAAGCGCTCTTTGATGCGTGAGGCTAAGATTCCGATAACACCTTGATGCCATCCCGCGTCAAACAAACAAACACCCCAAGGCAGTTCTTCGGCGTCCAACTCCAAACTATCCAGCAAGGCATGTGCATCTTGTTGCATTTGACGTTCTATAGTACGCCTTTCAGCATTCAACTGATTGAGCTGCTGCGCCATGTCACGCGCGCTTTCAATCTCTTCACAGAGCAGGCATTCGATGCCGATCGACATATCCTCCAATCGACCAGCAGCGTTAAGTCGCGGTGCAATCGCAAAACCAAGATCAGCCGCCATAAGGGTTTCACGCTGACGCCCCGCCACTTCCAACAGAGCTAGAATGCCAGGACGCGCCTGACCAGCCCTAATACGCAGTAACCCTTGATGAACGAGTGTTCTGTTGTTGTGCTCCAACGCCACCACGTCGGCAACAGTACCCAGGGCAACCAGATCCAGAAGAGACGCTAAATTCGGAACCTCAAGCTGATGACGTTGAAAATAATCAGAGGCGATCAAAGCACGCCGTAAAGCAATCATAACGTAAAAAATCACGCCTACACCGCAGGTCGATTTCGCCATAAATTCGCAATCTTGCTGATTCGGATTGACGATAGCGACGGCATCGGGCAGGTGCTCACCGGGGAGATGGTGATCTGTCACAATGACATCCACCCCTTGAGATTGTGCTCTGGCAACACCCTCAATGCTGGAAATACCGTTATCAACAGTGATAATTAAATGGGGTCTATTGGGAAGCGACAGCGCCACATCAACGATCTCTGGGCTCAGACCGTAACCATACTCAAAGCGATTAGGTACCAAATAATCCACACGGGCTGCGTTCATCATTCTTAGTGCCAACACCGCAAGTGCTGTACTGGTCGCACCATCGCAGTCAAAGTCGCCTACAATCAAAATGGACTCTTGCTGCTCAAGTGCTTTAACTAAACGCTTGATCGCGGCATCCATGCCCTTAAGCTGAGTATCGGGTAACAGCTCTTTCAAGCTACGCCCTATTTGACCGGGATCTTGTATACCTCGTGCGGCATAAACGCGCGCCAAAACAGGATGTAAACCACTGAGCAACGTAGAATCAATGATCGGTTGACGTCGTTTAATGATGGCGGATGACATGGGTTTTAAAGATCACTTTGTAGTAAAGCAAAAAGAGCAAAGAGCTCCTAACGATTAAGAGCTCTTTAGCAACAGATTATTTAGCAAGAAGTTAGGCGCGATGTACCTTGGAAGCGACAAAGTTTTGTACGTCCGTTAAGCTCTTAGGTAACACGGTGAAGCGCTCCTCACGAGACATCAGATCGCTCAAACGCTCTGGCAATTCCGGTGCATGAAGCCCCGCTTTTACCACTGGCTCAGGGAACTTCACAGGATGAGCCGTAGCCAAGGTGATCATGGGAGTGGCTTTATTGCGCCAGCATTCACGAGCCGCTTTCAAGCCAATCGCGGTATGTGGATCAAGCAAATAGCCCGTTTCAGCATGACACTCAGCAATCACTTGACAGGTAGTCTCATCATCCACTGCGTAGCTATCAAACAAGGCGCGAACACTTTCCCACTGCTGGGCATCAAGCTTCACAGATTCGGTCTTGAAGCGCTTCATCAAATCAGCAATCGCCGCACCATCACGACCGTAAACATCGAATAGCAAACGTTCAAAATTCGATGACACCATAATATCCATAGATGGCGACAAGGTATGCTCAAGCGTTCCTTTAGACATATCGTTACCAGAGATAACTCGGTGCAATATATCGTTACGGTTAGTGGCGACGACCAACTGCTCAATAGGTAAGCCCATCTGCTTGGCCAAATAGCCCGCGAAGATATCACCAAAGTTACCGGTAGGCACGGAGAAGGACACCGGACGATGTGGACCACCCACCGCTAAAGCCGAAGAGAAGTAGTAAACGATCTGAGCCATAATGCGTGCCCAGTTAATCGAGTTCACCGCACCTAACTTCAAGCCGTTAAGAAAGCTTTGATCAGCAAAACTATCTTTCACCATCTCCTGACAGTCATCAAAGTTACCTTCTAGGGCGATATTAAACACGTTATCAGCCAAGATAGTGGTCATTTGACGACGCTGTACTTCAGACACACGGTTATAGGGGTGCATAATGAAGATATCGAGGTGCTCACTATGACGACACCCTTCAATCGCTGCCGATCCCGTATCACCTGAAGTAGCGCCCATAATGACCAAACGTTCATTACGCTCAGCCAATACATGATCCATTAGACGACCTAACAACTGTAGGGCAAAATCTTTAAACGCCAGTGTCGGACCGTGAAAAAGCTCTAAAATCCACTCATTCGGGCGCAACTGAACTAAGGGTGCAACACCACTGTGATCAAAAACCGCATAGGTTTCATCCACCATACGCTTTAGATCAGCATCACTGATGCAGTCAGCCACAAACGGCTTAATCACATTAAAAGCTAACTCGTTATAAGGCAAACCCGCCCAAGAGGCGATCTCATCTTGACTAAAAACAGGCAGCGTTTCAGGAACATAAAGACCACCATCATCCGCCAAACCCGCTAGCAGCACGTCAGAAAAACTTAAAACAGGTGCTTGTCCACGCGTTGAAATATACTTCATCACTCAACCTCAATCTTCTAAATGATCCACTCGGATACGAATCACATCACCGAGAATATCGGGAAGGGCTTCAATTTCACGAATGGCTTCATTCATCATTCTTTCTTCAACTCGCTGGGTCAGCATAATGACAGGCACTTGTGCTTCACGTGTTTCTTTCTGCACGATAGCTTCGATATTAATGCCTTTTTCACCGAGAATACGTGTGACATGAGCCAAGACGCCCGGGCGCTCAACCGCCTGTAAGCGCAGATAATAGCCACTGACAATCTGCTCAACGGGTAACACGGGCAACTCAGAAAGCTCATCCGACTGGAAGGCCAAAGGCGGCACTCTGTTTTGCACATGGGTTTCAAGTAGACGCGCCACATCAATCAGATCAGCGACCACTGCAGAAGCAGTGGGTTCTGCACCGGCACCAGGACCGTAATACATGGTTTGACCTACGGCATCACCGGAAACGAGCACAGCATTCATGACACCATTGACATTAGCAAGCAGTGCTGATTTTGGAATCAGTGTTGGATGAACTCGTAATTCAATGCCTTGTTCAGTTCGACGACTGATGCCTAAATGCTTAATGCGATACCCTAAATCTTCGGCATACTGAACATCGTCAGGGGTGATTTTGCTGATACCCTCGGTGTAACCCTTTTCAAATTGTAGAGGAATGCCGTAAGCGATAGAGGCCAAAATAGTTAGCTTATGCGCTGCATCGATCCCCTCAACATCAAAGGTTGGATCGGCTTCGGCATAGCCCAAGGCTTGCGCTTCAGCCAGCACATCGCTGAACGCACGGCCTTTTTCACGCATTTCGGTCATGATGAAATTGCCCGTACCATTAATGATACCGGCTAGCCAATTGATCTGATTAGCGGCTAAACCTTCACGAATCGCTTTAATGATAGGAATTCCGCCAGCAACCGACGCTTCAAAAGCGACGACGACATTCTTAGCGCGTGCGGCAGCAAAAATCTCATTACCATGGACGGCAATGAGTGCTTTATTGGCGGTCACCACATGCTTGCCATTTTCAATGGCAGTCATCACCAATTCCCGAGCAACATCATAACCACCAATAAGCTCAACAATAACGTCAATATTGGGATCACGAGCTAATGCAAGCACATCCGTTTGCAATGTAAATCCGCTGGTATCGCAAGCCGGATTGGCATGACGAGACGCAATGGCCGTCACTTCAATCGCCCGACCCGCACGACGAGCAATTTCGCCTGCATTCCTTGTCAGTACATTGAATGTACCGCCACCGACAGTACCCAACCCACAGATCCCGACTCTAACCGGCTTCAAAACACACCTCACAGACTTAGTTCGCTTGATGACTCCACACAAGGGTGGATAAAAAAATGGGCTCTAGTATAACGAAAACGGGGGCAATGCACTATGCACGCCCCCGCAGTTTACAGACTTATATTAGCTTAATTACTGGATGCCAAGCATTTGTGCAATTCTTGCTGCTGGCATGTAACCAGGGATCATAGAACCATCCTCAAGCACCATAGCTGGCGTACCGGATACACCCATTTTTTGACCTAACACCAGTTGATCAAACACCGGATTTTCACAGCTTTTTTCAGAGACTTTAGCTCCTGATTTGACTCTATCCATCAGCGCCACTCGCTCTTTAGCATCTTCGCCACACCAGATGGTTACCATAGTTCTGTAGGTCGCTGTATTTGGACCACCTCTTGGAAAGGCAAGATAGGACACTTCAACACCCATTTCATTCAGTGCCGCGACTTCATCATGAAGTTGACGACAGTAAGGACAATCCACATCAGTAAACACGTGGATTGTGGTTTTTCGCTCACCCTTAGCAGGATAGGTAATCTTTTGATCTGCCGGAATTTCAGTCAACGCCTCAACGCGCATTTGATTTTGTGTTTGCTCGGTTACATTCACAATCCCATTTTGCTCATCTACACGAAATAGATGACCGACAATAAAAAACTCACCCGTTTCGTGAGCATATAAAATTTCGCCACTTTCTAAGGCAACTTCATAGACACTTGGCATCGCAGTAGGCTGAACTGACTTCACAGGAATCCGTGAATCGGCCTTATGCAACTGCTCTCGAATTCTATCATTTGCGTCAGCAAATACTGTCGACGTCATCAACATCGCAACTAATGACGCTACCACTATTCCAACCCACTTGGTGGATAAACTCATATTAACCTCAATTTGTGTTATGACTTTCACGTTTAACTCTCTTCTCTCTGATAATACCATGCAATAAAAGTTCATCCACGAGGATGATGTGTCTGATGTAACATCTGTAGTCGATGGGTGGCAACATGGGTATAGATTTGTGTTGTTGAGAGATCCGCATGTCCCAGCAACATTTGCACAACTCGTAAGTCAGCGCCATGATTCAACAAATGGGTAGCGAAAGCATGACGCAAAACATGTGGAGATAGAGGTTTCTCAATACCCGCCGTCAACGCATGTTGACGAATTCGATGCCAAAACGTCTGCCTTGTCATCTGTGATCCACGCAAACTAAGAAAGACCAGCTCTTCATCTGACTTCGTTTGCAATAAGGGTCTGCCGCTTTTTAAATACTTTCGCAACCATTCCAGTGCCTCATCACCCACAGGAACCAACCTTTCTTTATTGCCCTTACCTGTGACACGTATCACTCCTTGATGAAGACTGATCTCCTGTAGCTTCAATCCAACTAACTCAGACACCCTTAATCCAGCAGCATAGAGCAACTCAAGCATGGTTCTGTCTCTCAACCCTAGCGTATCATTGACATCAGGCGCGGATAAAAGCGCTTCAACATCGGTTTCTGTAAGCGTTTTAGGTAAAGGACGCCCCGGTTTAGGGCTTAAGATATTCAGCGTTGGATCTTGTTGAATTAACCCTTCGCGCAACAAATATCGGTAAAAACCTCGCAAACAAGAAAGGACTCTGGCCGTAGAAACGCCCTTAAAAGACTGAGTCATCCGCCAATCAAGGTAATCTTGCAGATCAGAGCGTAAGGCCAACTCAATCGATTTATTGCGCTGATTAAGCCACACACCAAAATGATTGAGGTCTCTACGATAGGATTGCTGTGTATTCTGACTAAGGCCCTTCTCTAACCAAGCCATGCGAATATATTCATCGATAATTCGCAGATCTTTTTCAGCCGGGTGTAGCGCATTAAAACGTCGATCAAGACTCAACGATAAACCTCAGTCGCCTGTATTGAATCCATCTCTACCGGATATTGAGCCACACCATGTTGAACACGCTCAGCAACACGCACAGTTGTCCCATCAACACTCACCAAAATACCGTCAACGCGTTTGCCAAAAGAGGTGAAGAATCTAACCGGATGACCAATGTAATTCACCAGATCTTCAGGTGGCGTTTGTTGATAGCGACGAGGCACGGCAACTGGTGCGGCAGTAACAGGAGGTGATGCGACACCAGGCATGACTCTAGGCGCATTTGGGTCAGCAGGTGCTTGCTCGATAACTTCAGGGCCGTCGTAACCACCGGTTGCTGTAGCAACTCAAACATCAGCAACGTACTTTCTGCATCAACCATCAAACGTTGGTTATTGACAGTAATGGTCAAGCCATTCAGCAACTCAGTAAACAAGGCATCAGGTGATTGCATCACCGCCATATCCAAACCTGCTGTAGTCAACTGAACAGAAGCGCTTGCATTAGGCTCTGATAATTGAAGATAGGCTTCAATCAAGTCATGCGAGATAGGCAGTTGTGTTTGGGCTATCCAATCCCTTACCAAGGAGCGATGCTCCTCTAAATACTCAGCGATGGGCATACCTGACTGCATGGAGCAGAATTGGTTACGACGCTGATTAAAACCCGCATCACGAAAGCTTAGATTTAGACGCTGAAGATTTGGAGATGCAGTTGCAAACTGATTCAAGCTCACATCACCTTCGATATCCAAATCAATCAGTATTTCACCCCAACCATACATGTTGGCTAAAAGCTGGAGATTTAAAGGTGCCGTAGCAGGGTTTCGTAGATTCAAAAACAGATCAAAACGACCTTGACGCATTCCCATCATACGCAAAGCAGTCATATCAAATTGTTTGACTGTACCGCAACCCAGTGCAGAAGGTTGAGTACCATAGGTGTCACTATTGGCAAGCTGATCAAGCATCAAAAAGAGCGGCATACTGAAATCAACATTCAGCCCTTCGACAGCCAAAGCAAGAGATTCTGGCCACTCACCTCGATTGACTCGAGACTCAAACTGCATAAAAAAAGAGAGGATCAGAGGTTAAGCTGATTCGATCAATGACGATCCCTGGTTGCCCCATCAAGGACACATTAACCGTATTCAAACTAATAAGTCCAAAGGGGTTAACGGTGAGAGAATTATATTGCGCATTTACGAAAGGGGTCATCTGCTGAATCTGTCGATCCACAGTGGACTTTACTTGATAGTAGTAGAAGCCATACAAACCTAATGCAACAATCAAAAGAAGCAAGATGACTTTTGAAAAAAGTTTGACAATGCGCATTTAGATCATTTAACCCCACTCCCTTCGTGTAATCTCCATTCTAGGTAAAATATTATAATTTGGCGAACCAATAAAGCAAAAAAACGACCCGAAGGCCGTTTTTTTTTGTTTAAAAGTGGATCAACCCAACTTTTCTTTGATACGTGCAGACTTACCGCTACGCTCACGCAAGTAGTAGAGCTTAGCTTGACGTACATCACCACGACGTTTAACGCTGATGCTGTCAATCACTGGGCTGTATGTTTGGAAAGTACGCTCAACACCCACACCGTGAGAGATCTTACGAACGGTAAACGCAGAGTTCAAACCGCGGTTACGCTTACCAATAACAACACCTTCGAAAGACTGTAGACGAGTACGATCACCCTCTACTACTTTTACTTGAACAACGACTGTGTCGCCAGGTGCAAATGCAGGCACCTCTTTGTTCATTTGTTCAGCTTCAATCTGCTGAATAATATTACTTTTGCTGCTCATCGCTCGCTCCTGTTTTTTCAACCGCACGCCTGCTCGGCTTCGCGGATAAATTCGCTTAACAGCGTCTGCTGCTCCGGGCTAAGATCAATCTTATCCAATAGATCGGGTCGTCGCTGCCAGGTTCGGCCCAATTGCTGCTTTAAGCGCCAACGCTTAATCTCAGCATGATTACCACCTAACAACACACTTGGAACTTGCTTTCCATCCAGCAACTCGGGTCGCGTATAATGCGGGCAATCTAACAACCCCTCGGCAAATGAGTCTTCTGCAGCAGAATCTTCATGACCCAATACACCGGGTAACATTCTTGACACTGCGTCAACCATGACCATGGCTGGCAACTCACCACCGCTGAGAACAAAATCACCTAGCGACCACTCTTCATCTATTTCCGCTTCAATCAATCGCTCATCAATACCTTCGTATCGCCCTGCGACTAAAATCAAGCTGTCAGCTTTGGCCAGCTCCATCACACCCGCTTGCGTTAAACGCTTTCCCTGAGGGGAAAGGTAAATCACTTTAGGGACGCTTGGCGCTCTGGCTTTCGCTGCTTGGATTGCATCTCGTAACGGCTGCACCTTCATCAACATACCTGGACCGCCCCCCATAGGGTCGATCATCCACGGTACGATGTTTATCTAGTGTGAAATCTCTAGGATTCCAACACTCAACGGTCAGCAAACCGTTTCGAACTGCTCTACCCGTGATGCCATAGCCAGTAACAGCCTGAAACATCTCAGGAAATAGACTAACAATTCCAAACCACATCTATTAGAACTCCGGATCCCAATCGACCCGCATCGTTCCTGTATTAAGATCTATCTCTTTGACCACTTGATCAGGCAAGTAAGGTATCAAACGCTCTGTTTGATCTCGACTCTCTGCAGTGGGATGAACCACCAGAACATCGTTTGAGCCTGTTTCTATCAAATGATCAACCCGACCCAGCAACTCGCCGGATTCGGTCAATACCAAAAGATTTTCAAGCTGGCTCCAATAATACTCACCAGATTCAAGTGC
Source organism: Nitrincola sp. (assembly GCA_021208565.1). Taxonomy (GTDB): domain Bacteria; phylum Pseudomonadota; class Gammaproteobacteria; order Pseudomonadales; family Balneatricaceae; genus Nitrincola. The sequence continues at coordinate 3,190 of JAJOJN010000007.1, read as the reverse complement.
AGGTAGCTGATCCATGGAGACGAAAATTTCTGCCCCCGTCCACTCTTTTGCCTGCTCTGGTGTATCGATACCGGCCAACTTTGCAATCAAGCCTTTACCGTGTGGTTTGCTCGCTTCAAGTTTCACTGAAGCCAACTGTCCATCACGCTTTACCTGCCAGGGTTGATAAGCAAAGACATTGTTCATTGGATCGGTGTAGGAATATACCTTCAACCAGCCTTTCACCCCGTAAGGTGCGGCTAATTTTCCAATTAAGGTCAACTTGTCTTGCGTCATACCTGTCAGGTCCGCCAAGCTTACTGTGCGGCTGCTTTACGTGCTTCTTTCAGCAACTGAGCAACACGCTCAGAGGTCTGAGCGCCTTTGCTGACCCAGTAGTCAACACGCTCTAAGTTAACGCGCAGACGCTCTTCCTGACCACGAGCAATCGGGTTAAAAAAGCCCACCCGCTCAATAAAGCGGCTGTCACGCGCAAAGCGTGAATCGGCAACGGTGATATGATAAAACGGACGCTTTTTTGCGCCGCCGCGAGACAAACGAATAGTGACCATGCGCTGGACCCCTTTATTTCGCAAGGATGGGTTTTAGGATCGCCCATCGTTAAAAATCCCCATTTCTTCGCTATTGCAGCCGACAAAATGGGGGCCATTCTTAAAAAACAAGGCGCGAATTGTACGCCAAACAACCAATAAAAGAAAGCCTAGTTCGACCTAGAAGCGAGGAAAACCGCCGCCACCACCCATACCCGGTGGCAACATCCCTTTCATGCCACGCGCTAACTTCGCCATCCCAGATTTACTACCAAATTTCTTCATCATTTTGGCCATCTGCTTATGCTGCTTTAATAGGCGATTCACATCTTGAATCTGAGTACCTGAGCCCATGGCAATTCGACGCTTTCTTGAGCCTGAGATAATATCGGGATTACGACGCTCTTTAGGTGTCATGGAGTTAATGATCACCGCGAATTGTTTCATTCCCTTTTCGGCCTGAGCAGCTTGCGCTGCCTGTGCCATTTGACCCATGCCAGGAAGCTTTTCAAGCATTCCCATCATACCACCCATGTTACCCATCTGCTGTATCTGCTCACGGAAATCCTCTAAATCAAATCCTTGACCTTTGGTAATTTTTTTTCGCGAGCTTTTCCGCTTTAACCTTATCAATTTTCTGCTCAGCTTCTTCAATTAAGCTAAGCACATCACCCATACCCAAAATACGAGACGCTACTCGATCGGGATGAAAGGCTTCCAAAGCATCTGTTTTTTCACCTACGCCTAAGAACTTAATCGGCTTACCAGTGATATGGCGAACTGAAAGCGCCGCACCGCCGCGCGCATCACCGTCTGTCTTGGTCAGGATAACACCAGTCAAGGGTAAGACTTCGTTAAATGCTCGTGCCGTATTCGCCGCATCCTGCCCCGTCATCGCATCGACAACAAAGAGGGTTTCGACTGGGTTAACGGCCGCATGTAAATCACGAATTTCAGCCATCATCTCATCATCGATGGCTAGTCGACCGGCCGTATCCACAATTAGCACATCATGATGCTGTAACCGCGCATGACGAATAGCAGCATTCACAATATCAATTGGCTTTTGACTGGTATCAGATGGGAAAAAGTCGACTCCAACATCCGCCGCAAGAGTTTCTAACTGTCTAATCGCAGCAGGGCGATAAACGTCAGCCGAAACAACAAGGATTTTTTTTCTTTTTTTCGATCTTTCAAAAAAACGCGATAGTTTGGCGACAGAAGTCGTTTTACCCGCACCCTGCAGACCCGCCATCATAACCACGGCAGGAGGTGTAGTACTCAGGTTGAGTTCAGCATTTGCCTCACCCATCACCTTAATTAACTCTTCGTTAACAATTTTAACGAAAACCTGCCCTGGACTTAGGCTTTTACTGACCTCTTGACCGACGGCACGTTCTTTAACGCCATCAATAAATGCTTTGACCACAGGCAAAGCAACATCCGCTTCTAAAAGCGCCATACGCACTTCACGGAGCGTTCCTTTTATGTTCTCTTCCGTCAGTCGAGCCTGACCTGTCACACTTCGAAGGGTTTGCGTTAACCGCTGTGTCAGATTATCAAACATGCCATGCCTCTAAATTAGGTCTTATGCCGAAACAGCGTTTATTCAGTGTTGCTGTTTAGCTAATCATTCAAAATTGTCCAGTATTATACAGATCCGCAACACGACACGGCACCCTATATTTCTTCTTTAACAACTTTATGCCAAACTTATCGGCTTGAAAGGAGATACATTGGATGCTGATTTTCACCTCAATCATTGCAGCAACTTGCTATGCCATCGCTACCTGGATGCAATGGCAACGCGCCACTGGTCGCAAACTCAATGTTAGACCAACAGTGCTTTTGCTCGGTATTGCGGGTTTTGCTTTGCATGGTGTCTCCGTTTACCACACACTGCATTATCCAGCAGGTATCGACCTCGGGCTATTCAGCATGGGATCTTTGATCAGCTGGCTCGTCACAGCATTGGTGATCGGCAGTAGCTTAAGGCAAAAAATCGATAATCTTTTCATCGGTGTTTTTCCGATGGCCGCAATCACCCTCTTGCTCGCCAGCATTATGCCGCCCTCCGATGTACTAAAACCCTATGGTAGCGGCCTGTTCTTACATATTTTACTCTCGGTTCTTGCTTACAGCATTTTCACACTAGCAGCGCTTCAAGCCATGCTCCTCTGGCGCCAACAACTGGCTCTGAAACAGCATCAAACGCGCGGGCTTGTCGCGAGTTTGCCACCACTTCAGATTATGGAAAAACTCCTATTCGAGATGCTCTGGGTTGGCTTTATTTTACTGAGCATTTCGCTTGTTAGCGGCTGGCTATTTGTTGATAACTTGTTTGCACAGCATTTAGCCCACAAAACAGTCCTATCTATCGCCGCATGGTTAATTTATGCGACATTGCTAGGCGGAAGAAAAATGCTTGGCTGGCGAGGTATCACTGCCGTTCGCTGGACAGTTGGCGGCTTTTTACTGCTGATGCTGGGATACTTTGGCTCTAAACTCGTGCTTGAATTCATACTATGATGCAGTGACTGCTCCCCGCCCTGACGGGCGAGGCTTCCAACTTCTCAGGCAGCAACCGGCGCGTGGCCGGATTTACGCAAGCCTCCATTGGCAGGAACCGACAGTCCTTCGGCCCGTAGTTTGATAACACC
>JAJOJN010000097.1 GCA_021208565.1 Nitrincola sp. | reverse complement strand
CCATTAATAAAGCCGGTGTCGGTGTGTTGATGGTTGAGCAGCATGCAAAGCAAGCATTAAAAATTGCGCATAAGGGCTTCGTGTTGGTGGCGGGTCAAAACCGTTTTACCGATACCGGTGAAAATCTAATCAATAATCCTGAAGTGGCGAAAGCCTTTTTAGGCGGATAATCGGTTGAGGATAAGCGTTTGAACGAATTAGTCTTCTTTATTAATAATGTGGTGATTTCGGGGCTAACCATAGGCTCGATTTACGCTTTGGGTGCGGTTGGAATAACACTCATCTTCAGTATTCTGCGGTTTGCACACTTTGCTCACGCGGATTTGATGACCCTGGGTGCTTTTTTTGCGTTCTTTTTAACCGCTATGTTTCCGGCCGTGGGGCCCGCATTAGGATTGCCAACGGCCTTCGTCATGTTACCTTTGGCTATGGCCATGACCGCTCTTGCCGCTGTGTATATCGATAAAGGCTTCTATAAGCCATTAAGACGGCATGGTGTTAAACCGATCGTGATTGTGATGGCCTCTTTGGGTGTCACTTTAATGCTGCAAGGGTTAATCCGCATGTTTATGGGCACCAGTTCCAGAAGCATGTACATCGATGATCGCAAGGGTATCCATCGTATTGAATTGCCGTTTGATCTGGCCAATCGACCCATCGTACTCACTGATCCACAGATTATCATTATTCTGTTGTTAGTCGTTATTGTGATTGCGCTGCATCTGTTTTTAACCAGAACCCGTCTCGGTAAGGCGATGAGAGCCATGTCGGATAATCCAGATCTCGCGAGAGTTTCTGGTATCAATACAGATACTGTCGTTAAAGTGACTTGGATTATTGCAGGTTCTTTGGCAGCCATAGCGGGCACTATGCTGTCATTGGATGTATCGCTTAAGCCTGATCTCAGTTTCCATCTGTTACTGCCTATTTTTGCTGCAGCCATTGTGGGTGGCGTTGGACATCCTTACGGAGCGCTTGCGGGTGGTTTTGTGATTGGCTTTGCCGAAACCCTATCAGTCTTTAACTGGGCCGTACTGCTAAGGCCTTGGCGTGATTATCTCTGGTTTGATCTACCGGCGACGCTCGCGTTTGTTCCAAGTGAATACAAAATAACGGTGCCGTTCTTTATTCTGCTCGCCATTTTGGTCTGGCGTCCGACTGGCCTGTTTAAGGGTAAGGTGCTCTGATGCTGATGAAACTACCAATGAAAGAAACGTTAATGATCGTTGCGCTTGCGGTGGCGGTGTTACTGTTAATGCAAGTAATGGGAACAGCCTACGGTGTGCGTGTACTGGTCGAAGCCAGTTGCTACGCCATTATTGCATTGGGCTTAACGATTCAGTGGGGCTACGCAGGTCTGTTTAATGCGGGGATAATGGGATTTGTTGCCATCGGCGGTTTTTCGGCGATGCTATTAACTTTTCCAGTGAACCAGAGCTTCTGGGAGTCGGAGTTATCAGGTGAGTTGGGCGTAGCCGTTCTTAAACTGGTTGCCGCAGTTGCTCTTGTTTATGCGGTGTTGCAGCTCCATCGAATTAAAGTACCTCGCAGCATTCGTCTACCGATTACCCTGATCGTCATGGCGACACTCTATCTTTGGGTCGTCAACGGTTTTGCGCCAGTGACGCAGGGTATTGTGTCGCAACATGGCTTTATCGGCGGTCTGGGTCTGCCGGTTTGGGCTGGATGGCTTGTCGGTGGTATTTTGGCTGGAACAGTGGCCTATTTTATCGGCCACATCTGTCTAGGATTACGCAGTGATTATCTGGCGATTGCTACCTTAGGGGTGGCGGAAATCATCAAGGCTTTCCTGAAAAATTCGGACTGGTTAACTCGTGGTACTTTAACCGTTTCACCTTTACCTTGGCCTGTTCCTGGTGCGAGTGAAGTCGGTTTTGTGATGGCACGTGCCCTTTACTTGTCGGTGACGGCGGTTCTGATCGCTATTATTTTTTATCTGTTACATCGCGCCTATAACGGTCCATGGGGTCGGATGATGAGAGCGATTCGAGATAATGAATTATCATCTTCGGCGATGGGTAAAGATGTAAATCAACGTCGACTCGAAGTGTTTGTGTTGGGTTGTATTTTGATGGGTATCGGTGGCGCTGCTTTGGCAACCTTTAACGGTATTTTCGATCCCAATGGCTATTTGCCATTGAACCACACCTTTCTAATCTGGGTAATGGTCATTTTGGGTGGTCCCGGTAATAATCTGGGTACGATCTTTGGTGCCGTTTTTGTCTATGTAATATGGGTCATGTCTGAACCGGTGGCTCTTTTCATTCTAAACAGCATCAGCTATTTGGGCGATATGTGGTTTGCTTGGGAAGCGCCTTCAGATTTCAGTAGTCGTGCGTTGCAGGCGAGGGTGTTTACCATAGGTTTAATCATCACACTGGTTTTACGCTATGCACCGAAGGGGTTATTCCCGGAGAAGGTTCAGCATCATCACTAGTGGATGACTGAAAAAGACAGGAAATGATTTAGATTAAAAATCGTCTGCCTCAAACCTGAGGCAGACGATTGATTAGGATGAATTACTGAATCAACCCAACTGTGCGGAACGCACCATCACGAACAACCATCTCTTCAATAACACCGGGCACGTTGCCTCGCTCATCAAAGTCTTGTGTTCCTGCAGCTCCCTCATAGTTAATATCGATACCTTGAGCGATCAATTCAACGGCTTTTGACCATTCTCCTGGCAGGATAACTTCACCGGGAGGCAGTGCGACGGCGCGAAGAGCTTCATTTAATCCAGCGCGATCAGCCGAACCGTTCTTCTCGATAGCGAGTGCAATCAAGAAAGCCGCATCATAAGCTTGGCTAGCAAACACTGCATTTGGATCCATACCTGCAGCACGAGCGGCTTCGGCATAGGTTTGTGTGCCTGGAATATCCGGTTTGCCTGGGCGTGTCGCAATCATGCCTTCTAGTACATCAGCTCCCACTGCGTTCACCAGCGAGTCACCGACCATGCCATCAGCGCCGATAAATTGAGTGAACATGCCACTCTCATAGGCTTGACGCAGAATGGTTTGACCTGAGGTATCCGCATAAGCTAACACTAGGAGGGTTTCAGCACCGCTTGAAGCGAGGTTGCCCAGCTCCGAGCGATAGTCTGCTCGACCATCTTCATGTGCTGCTCTTCCAGCGATCACACCGCCTTCTGCTTCATAGGTTGCCGCAAACGCGTTAGCTAAACCTTGACCATAATCGTTATTTACGAATGTCATCGCAACTTCATTAATACCCTTTGATAACAATAAGCGCGCGAGCACTTCACCTTGATAAGCATCAGATGGTGTGGTTCTGAAAACGAGGTCGTTATCATCAATTTCAGCAATAGCGGGTGAAGTGGAAGCAGGTGATACCATCAGAACACCGGCTGGAACAGCGACGTTATTAGCTGAAGCGATGGTGGCACCTGAACAGAGAGCGCCGACGATCGCCGTCACATTTTCACTATTGATCATACGGTCAGCAGCGTTGATGGCCGCTGATGCATCTGTACAGGTGGTGTCTGCGGAGATAATCGTCAGTGGTTGACCGCCGAGGATGCCACCTTGTTCGTTAATTTGACTGATGGCGAGTTGTGCCCCTGCAAAGATTGGTGGGGTTAAGCTTTCGATCGGTCCAGTAAAGCCACCAAGAAATCCTAATTTTACTTCAGCATGTGCAAGACTCGTCATTGCCGTTGCCGCCATGATGGCGCTGCACAGTAGCGTTTTTTTAATCATTGTAACTCCCGTGTATTTTTAAGCTGATTTTAGGCGGTTTGGATGCTCTGCTTCTGTCTCGAGTATCGTTACCTAGGCTCTTTTATGACACTTTACCGTCATAAAATCAATCACTCCAAGAGATGTATGGATGACAAAGTATATCTAGGATGTGTGTTCAGATTTCGGTAGCATTAAAATTTTTTGGAATGCTATGTCTGCCAAGCCACTCAATTCGTCGCCTTTGATTCATGTAAAGCCTTGGCTGATTTTACTAGCCATGTTTGCGTTACTTATGGCGGCGACAAATCTGCGTGGAGGACTGGTCGTTTTTTGCTTTAGTGTTGGAAATTCGCCAACATTTATCAATCAGTGCCAGTCAATTTTGGTTTTTTAACCACCTTGCCATTAATCTGTTTTGCCGTTATCTCAATTCTGGTACCTAAACTGACTCGTTTGTTTTCCTCTATTACGCTTGTGATCGGTGGTCTATTGCTGATTGCTGCGGGGGTTCTCTTACGCCTAGCCCCTCAGTATTCATGGGTGATAGTGGGTACGCTTCTATTAGGTTCCGCGATTGCTCTGCTCAATGTATTAATTCCTGTATTAGTGAAAGTGTTTTTTTCCCAAGCGTATTGGTTTGATGACGGGGCTTTACTCCATTATGTTGAGTTTAGGGGCGGGAATGGGACTGTTTATTGCGGTGCCTATGATGAATGCCTTTGATAACTGGCAAGCCCCTGTCATCGTGTGGGCAATTTTACCCCTTGTCACCTGTTTGTTGTGGTTGCCACTGATCAGCTTGCGTTCACATGTTAAACCTGTAACGGGAGCAAAGGTTACTTTGTGGAGAAATCAAACGGCTTGGGCTGTCACTCTGTACATGGGGCTGCAATCTTTCTTCTTCTACTCAGTAGTGACTTGGTTGCCTAAGATTTTGATTGAAAATGGTTTGGATCCTTTGCAAGCAGGAACAGCCACAGCACTGATTAATATTGTCAGCATACCCTTTAACCTCTTTATCCCGATCATTGCCGCTCGAATGAAAAGTCAGCAATCACTCGTGGTTGTGGTTTTCTTAGTTTCTTTTTCAGGGTTGATGGGTTTATGGTTAGCACCAGCAAAAGCCCCTATGCTTTGGGCGTCGCTGATGGGCATGGGGGCGGGTGGGTCCTTAAGTTTAGCCCTGTCTTTTTTTTATTTTGCGAACACAGGATGGTGTCCAAGCCACTGCTTTATCGGCAATGGCTCAGAGCATCGGGTATTTATTGGCGTCTATAGGCCCTATGGTAATGGCTTGGGTGCATGATGTCAGTGGTGGCTGGATTTATGCTATTTTCCTCCTCTTGTGTTTACAGGTGTTGCAGCTTTTATTCGGACTTAAAGGCTCTTCCGATACATATGTAATACCCGATTCGCTGAAACCCAATCCTACTGAGACATGATTTATGGAATTAACGGCTTTTCTGAATGCATTCACTGGTTTTTTTGTGATTATCGATCCGATAGGAACTGCACTTATTTTTCATGCGCTTGTCCCTCAAGCGGACACCCGTCACCGAATCAAAATGGCGATAAAAGCCACAATCATCAGTGCTACTTTATTGATCATTTTTGGAAATTTTGGCGAAACCTTCCTGAACAGCCTTGGTATCAATATCAATGCACTGCGCATTTCAGGTGGTTTATTGCTGTTCTTTACCGCCTTTAACTTGATCACAAGTGAGGTAAAACTCGCACAGTCTGATGAAAAGAAAGACATTTCTGTTTACCCTTTATCTATTCCCTTGTTAGCCGGTCCGGGTGCATTAACACTCTCGATTCTTCTATTTTCCAATGCTGAAACCTCTCAGCAAGAAGTCTCAGTTTTAGCCGCGGTGATCAGTATTTATGCCCTGACTCTGGTGCTGATGCTGCTCTCTAAATACGTCAAAAAAGTGATCGGTCGCACGGGAGACGAGATATTAAGACGCTTCTTGGGTGTGATTCTGGCCGCGTTAGCGATTCAGTTTATTTACGATGGCTTTAACAATATGTTTTTGATGTAAGGGTCATTCATCAAGATGTTAAAAAGTTTTTGATCTGGTTCGCCTAACAGCTGCTTTATTCATCTTTTTTAGGCAAAATGCCGAAGTAAAATTTATCTTATAAAAGTGAGAGAGTTCATGAGCATCAAATACCTACACAGCAATCATCGTATGAGCCAAGTTACCGTTCACAAAGATACGGTTTATCTGGCGGGTCAGGTGGCAAGCGATCCATCAGCGGACGTTCGTGGTCAGACTGAGCAAATTCTCAAGGGAATTGATAACCTTCTTGCTGAAGCGGGAACATCTAAAGAAAATATCCTCTCGGCAACCATCTGGCTAACTGATATGTCTACTTTTGCCGAAATGAATGAAGTATGGGATGCTTGGGTAGTGCCAGGTCGCCCACCAGTTCGTGCTTGTGTAGAGTCTAATCTTGCAGGTCCGGCGTGGAAAGTTGAAATCATGGTTACGGCAGCTTTACCTGAGTAAAGGTTGAGTCACATCAATCCCATTTCGATTAAGGTTTGTTAATGATTGTTTTGAGTTGTTATCTTCCACGAGTCAATCTAGAGTGAGAAGATGATAAACTGATTTAAAACAGGTATGTGATATGAACAAAATAACTCATCTAATCAAACGTACAAGTTATTTGGGATTGATGTGGATTGCATTAGTCAGTGCGAGTGCCGGTGCTGATGTACTCACAATCAATACGTTTCAGCCAGAAGTGCGCCCTGGTGATCATCTGTTTGTGAATGGACTTTCACAGCAGGCTGTGTTGGCTCGATTCGGTGAGCCCAAAGAGCGTTTGGTCCCAGTCGGGCAACCGCCTATCTCACGCTGGGTTTACGAAACATTTACCGTTTATTTTGAGTACAATATTGCACTTCATGCTGTTGTGCATCGTCAAAGGAGATAATTTTGCGCATGTGGAAGTTGCCCTTAGGTATGTTGGCAGTGGCAGGATTTGTCTTCATCGTTTACTGGGGGTTACAACAGTCTGAGGTATCTCGTTCGCTTCCGAATGATATAATCCTCGCCAATATGCAGGGTGAAGAGATCCCGTTGAGTGACTTTTCAGGTCAGCCTGTGATTGTTAATTTTTGGGCTACTTGGTGTCCACCTTGTATTCGCGAAATGCCATTGTTGGCTCGCTACGCTGAAAAAGAAGGCTTTGCGCTGGTACTGATCAACCAAGCCGAATCTGTTGCTACGATTCAAGCTTACCTTGATGAGGCGGGCCTTGAGTTTGAGCATATGCTGTTGGATTCACATCAGCGGCTTACCAAGCGATGCAGGTTAGAGGATTGCCGACAACGCAATTTTTTTAATGCTGACGGTGGCTTAGTGAATGAGCATTTAGGTGAGTTGCACGATCGCCACTTGGATGCGTTTATTCAACAGCAGGTTAATTAATCAGCGCTGGCGCTCGTAAGCGCAGATATTCACCGCTGTGGCTAAATTTAACGATTCGATCTGTCCACTTCCTTGGATCGTAAAGGTTCGATAGTTGAGTTTTTCTAGCGCCTGTTCGAGGTATGCCACGAGCTTCATTACCGAAAAGATAACAATCCACCTGCTTAAAAGATGGATCAGTGATGCTTTGACCTTTTAAATCTAGGCATCCAATCGAGTGAAATCGATTCGCTAATTGATCAATTGAGACGTTTAACTCCATAGGGACATGAAAAATGGCCCCCATGCTTGCTCGGATCACCTTAGGATTGAAGGGATCGACACTTTCTGGACTGAGTAAGCATCTAAAGTGACCAAACCAACCCAATGTTCGTAAAATAGTTCCTAAGTTGCCTGGGTCTTGAACTTCATGAAGGTAGATGGCGATTTCACTGCCGTGAGTATTGGTTTCCCAAGCCGCTAAGGGAACGCTAGCAATAATGCCTTGTGGGGATTGAGTGTCCGAAAGTTGCGCCATCTGTTTATCTGTGATGACGTGAGTTTCAAAAGGGGATACCCAGTCAGCATAACCTTCATTGACATAGAGTACGGAGCTTTGCAGAGTGATGTTCTTTTCTGCAGCACGCTGTAACTCTAAGATCAGGTGCTCACCTTCCACTAAACAGTAGCCTAGTGCTTGTCGGTACTTCTTTTGGTGAAGCTTTTTAACCTGATCAAATTTCATCGACTTGTCCTAGTTGTTGCCTGAGGCAAGCATATCCAATGCTAGTGCTTCGGCCACTTTAATGCCATCAATACCTGCCGACAGAATGCCACCAGCATAGCCTGCACCTTCACCGGCGGGATAAAGCCCTTTAATGTTTAGGCTTTGCAGTGTTTTAGCGTCGCGGGTGATGCGAACAGGTGACGAGGTGCGTGATTCAATACCCGTGAGAAGCGCATCATCACGATCAAAGCCTCGAATTTGTTTACCAAATGCAGGCAGCGCTTCACGGATCGCCTCAATCACATAATCGGGTAAGGCATCGGACAAATTACCTAGCTTAATACCGGGCTGATAAGAGGGGAGCACCTCGCCAAGTTCTGTCGAGGGTTGGTTTTTAATAAAGTCACCCACTAGCTGGGCGGGAGCATTATAGTTGCGACCTCCAAGCTCATAAGCTAAGGCTTCAAGCTTTTCTTGTAACTCAATACCTGCTAAAGGACCGCCGGGAAAATCCTGTTCGGGATTAATGCCCACCACAATACCGGCATTGGCATTACGCTCTTTACGTGAGTATTGACTCATGCCGTTAGTCACGACTCGACCTTCCTCAGAGGTGGCCGCAACCACTTGTCCTCCAGGGCACATACAGAAGCTATAAACAGCGCGTCCATTACTGGCATGATAGACCAGTTTGTAATCGGCTGAACCCAGTGCTTCGTGTCCCGCATACTTACCCAAACGTGATTGATTGATCATGGACTGAGGGTGTTCTATGCGAAAACCAACAGCAAAGGGCTTGGCTTCCACAAACACCCCTTGGCGATGCAGCATTCTAAAGGTATCACGTGCGCTATGACCTAAAGCCAGCACGACATGGCGACTGTGAAGTTGAGTGCCATCTTCCAGTTGAACACCTTGAATCTGTTGATTGTCGATCAAGAATTCGGTGACTTTAGCTTCAAATCGGATTTCACCACCCAGTTTGATAATCTCTTCGCGCATATTCGCGACAACAGTGGTTAAACGAAACGTACCAATATGAGGTTTACTCACATACAGAATATTATCTGGAGCACCCGCTTTGACAAACTCTTCCATGACCTTACGGCCATAAAACTTAGGGTCTTTTACCTGACTGTACAGCTTTCCATCCGAAAATAACCCCGCACCTCCTTCACCAAACTGAACATTCGATTCTGTAGAAAGAATATGCTTACGCCACAAGGCCCAAGTATCCTGTGTTCGCTGACGAACATTACGTCCACGCTCAAGCACTATCGGCTTAAAACCCATCTGCGCCAAAATCAATGCCGCAAATAACCCACAGGGTCCAAAACCTATCACTAGAGGTCGCTCACTGATCTTCTCAGGCGCACTGGCAACAGGATAGTAGCGAGTATCCGGCGCCGGCATCACATTCGCATCGTCCTTATAACGCGCTAAAACCGCCTCATCATCAGTTGTAGTCAGATGAATGATATAAACATAAGTGATCTCAGTGTTCTTTTTACGCGCGTCATAGCTTCGTTTAAACACCGTAAAATCAACCAACTGGTGATCTTTAAGTGATAAACGTTCAAGAATTGCTTGGCGTAAGGCCGTTTCAGGATGATCAAGGGGTAAAGACAATTGATTGAGGCGAATCATTAGGTGTTCCGGTCGGGAGGTACATTTAAAAAACGATTATACCCTCCAGACAAAATAATGTCAGTCTGAGCGATGTATGATCGATGGGAGGAGCGGTAGCTCATTTTAATGACCGTCTGGCCTGAGAGAGCGCGCTCTCTCGTGTGGGTTGAGTGCCATTGGATATGCTGAGCCTTGCACGTACAATAACTGTTTTTACGGTAAGAATCTGGAGAGTCATGGCGCGTTCTAAAAGCAGTAATCGTTGGTTGGATGAGCATGTTAATGATCCCTATGTGAAGCAGGCACAAGTGGATGGTTATCGTTCGCGTGCCAGTTATAAATTGTTAGGGATTAATGAGAAAGACAAGCTCATTCGTTCAGGTATGTGTGTGCTCGATTTGGGTGCGGCGCCGGGTGGTTGGTCGCAGGTTGCTTCAAAATTAGTCGGCGACAAGGGACGAGTGATTGCATCTGATATCTTGCCGATGGATAGCATGTCGGGTGTGACCTTTATTCAGGGTGATTTTACCGAAGACAGCGTCTTCGATGCCATTATGGAAACCATTGATGGGCAACCGATTGATGTGGTCATCTCCGATATGGCACCAAATATCAGTGGTGTGTCGACTGCCGATCAAGCCGCATCCATGTATCTGGTTGAACTAGCCTTAGATATGGCGACACAAGTGTTAAAGCCGAAGGGATCTTTTGTGGCGAAGGTTTTTCAGGGTGAGGGTTCCGACGAGTTTATCAAAACCGTAAAGCAGCACTTTAAGCAGGTGGTGATTCGTAAGCCAGAGGCGTCTCGTCCACGCTCGCGTGAGGTGTTTGTGGTGGGTAAGGAATTTATCGGTAATTGATATTCTTCCAAGCTCATCATGACAATGAGCTTGGAAAATAACACCATTAGTCTGAGAGATGAGCTGCTAACGCGTCGGGCACTAATGACCCTTGAAAAATCTCAATCCAATAACCGTCAGGGTCTTGGATAAACGCGATATCCTTCATTTTGCCATCGTTAGGGCGCTTCACGAAAGGCACTTCTAAAGATTCAAAGCGATCACAGGCAGCCGCTAAGTCAGGTACCGCAAAACCTATATGACCAAAGCCGCGTGGGTCTTGGTTACCATTATGGTACTGCTGATCAGGATCAGATTCTGTACCCCAGTTATGCGTCAGTTCAAGAAGAGCAGGGCGGCTAAAGGTTTCAATAGTGCGCGCTTTCACGTCTTTAGACCAAGATTCTAGCTGATCAGAATCTACGGCAGCCAAGAAATACAAACTGAACTGCATTTCGGGAAAGTCGAGTTTACGTACCAGTGTCATGCCCATGACGCGAGTGTAGAAATCAAGTGAACGCACGGGATCTTTGATCCGCAGCATGGTTTGATTAAAAACAAACCCTTCTGTTGCGCTATCTTTAGATTCGCATAAACCCTTGGCTTGCTCAAAATGACGACTCATAACCGCTCCTGTTGTTAATCTCTTTTACGCTGTATAACTTAATCGATCACTGATCTGTGAAAAGACTTTTTTCTGCCATACGCGAACACGTTGACGTTCCATAATACCCAGATGACCGTCGATCTCTTTATTGTTCGCTGCCGCCCAGAAGCTTAATCCTGCATTATCGATTTTACGCATCGTTGCAGAATGGAGGCTGGGTAGCTCCATGATATTGACATCAGGGTAGCTTACTAACAGTTGGTCAATACGCGCGAAATCAGTGCCACGCCCAAAATTTTTCACCGCTATGCAGGTTACTTGTGACGCATAACGGGTTAAAAATTTCGTCAGTAGATCGGCTGAATCGGGCCCATCATCAACCACATACCAGACAATAAATTTCAGATTAAGTTCTTCACACAGATCAAGTACGCCGTTCTCATCAATCCAGCGATCCAGCAAGCGTTCGCTTTGAGCCGGTAGATCGATCACCACGTTTACGTCTTCTTCAACGGCAACTTCAATGATTTGATCGGCACTTTCAAACTGCTCTAGGTTTAGGTTTCTGGCAAAATCACCGTAAGAGCGGCTCAAGGTTGCATGAGACTGGTCGGCATCCAGTGCGATAAAAGGTAGGTTGTTGTCCAAACAATACTGCGACAATAAACGTGACATGACGGATTTACCGACGCCGCCTTTTTCACCACCCACTAGGTGTATATATTTCATTTTACGCTCCATCTATATGATTAGTGTTTATAAGGGGCAAAGTTGAGTCATATCGTTAGATCTATTTTTGGGCTTTATAGTAACGGCAAATGAGCTTGATGACACTAAGTTGTAAAATCAAAGTCGCTGTCCAAAGACCGACCAGCCGGTGTGTTGGGTTAAGCGTTCAAGTGCGAGTGTGCCCAAATAGCTATTTCCCTGTTGATCTAATCTAGGGGACCATACAGCGATCGATGCCTTTCCCGGTGCTATGGCTAGAATGCCACCGCCGACACCGCTTTTTCCGGGTAGGCCTACTCTGAATGCGAACTCTCCGGAACCATCATAATGACCACACATCATCATCAGTGAATTGATTCGACGAGCACGCTGTGCAGAAACAATTCGATGCCCAGTGGTTTTATCAATACCGTCAGAAGCTAAAAATAATCCTGACTTTGCGAGTTGAACACAGTTCATCGCAATTGAGCATTGATGGAAATAAGTACCGAGTACTTTATCAACGTCATGCTTCAATCGTCCGAAGGCTTTCATAAAATGGGCTAGAGATGCGTTACGGTCTCGGTGTTGCATTTCAGAGGCAGCAACCAAATGGTCAAAACAGATACTTTCGTCTTTCGCAAGATAGCGTACAAAGCTAAGGATCTCACCCAGACATTCTCTAGGTTCATGTCCCATCATAATGGCATCGACTACCGCGATAGCACCAGCATTGATAAACGGGTTACGAGGCTTTCCCAATTCATGTTCGAGCTGAACGATAGAGTTGAAAGGATTGCCAGAGGGTTCGCGACCCACATGTTGCCAAAGACCATCGCCGATCTTGCCAAGCGCAAGGGTTAAGGTAAAAACCTTAGAGATACTCTGAATAGAGAAAAGGGTGTTGGCATCACCCGCAGTAAACGTTTCGCCGGTGGGAGTGCAAATGGCTATACCGAATTGATCAGGATCAACCTGAGCCAGTTGGGGTATATAGTCGGCAACTTTACCGTGCTTTTCGATTGAATTCAGATCTTCTACTAGGGCAGTTAAGAAGTCTTGCATGCTAAAAAATATCCGAGGCTTGGTCTTGGTGAGTTATTTCAGAAGTCCAAAAGGATGCTTCCTTCATCTGTTTGTTTTAATAGATGAAGGAAGCCAGAGGGTTATAACTTTTCAAATATGGTAGCAATACCCTGACCACCACCGATGCACATGGTGACTAATGCATAGCGTCCATTGGTTCTATGCAGTTCATAAATCGCTTTAGTAGCAATAAATGCACCAGAACAGCCCACTGGGTGACCCAGTGCAATTGCACCGCCGTTAGGATTGGTTTTCGTCATGTCTAGACCTAAGCCTTTCGCGACAGCTAATGCCTGGGCTGCAAACGCTTCGTTTGACTCGATTACATCCATATCGTCTAGGGTTAAGCCGGCTTTTTGCAGCGCTAATTTTGATGCTGGAATAGGACCTTCACCCATAACATCATTAGGAACACCCGCAACAGCATAAGAGACAATACGTGCAAGCGGTTTGTGACCCGCTTTTGCTGCCGCTTCAGCATCCGCTAACACCATAAACGCTGCGCCGTCATTGATACCAGATGCGTTGCCCGCAGTTACAGTGCCATCTTTTTTGAAGGCGGGGCGCATTTTGCCTAAGGTTTCCATTGTGGTTTCAGGCTTAACGTGTTCATCCGTGTCAAAAAGGACAGTGCCTTTACGGGTTTTAATTTCGACAGGAACGATTTGAGACTTAAATCGACCCTCTTGGATAGCACGTGTGGCGCGTGCATGGGATTCAACGGCGAAGGCATCTTGCTCTTCACGAGAAATATTCCATTTTTCAGCAAGGTTCTCAGCGGTGATGCCCATATGACCTACGCCAAAGGGATCGTTCAGTGTAGAAACCATCATATCTATCATGCTGGTATCACCCATACGAGCACCAGAACGCATGGCGGGAGATAAATATCCACCCTTTGACATGACTTCAACACCGCCGCCAATACCGTAGTCACAATCGCCAAGCATAATGTTTTGTGCCGTGGTCACGATAGCTTGCAGACCCGAACTACATAGACGGTTAACGGCCATCGCCACTGATTCCATGGGTAAACCGGCTTGGATTGAAGCCACGCGAGCAACATAAGCGAAGCGTGAGTCCGTTGGAATACAGTTACCCACGGTGACATAGTTAATTAGGTTGGCGTCTACTTGCGAACGGTTGACAGCTTCTTTCATGACCTGTCCTGCGAGCTCATGAGGCTCTATCGAACTAAGACCGCCACCAAAGCCACCAATTGCTGAACGAACAGCACTTAATACAACAACATCACGTCCCATTATTTATTCCTTTTATTCTGTTTGCCGTGATCCAAAAGAGACCAAGCAGGTAAGTAGTACCTTAGGTCATCATACTTGTCTTTGGTTGAAATTGCATAGAAGTGAATAGTGATTCGACAAACAGAAGCGCGTCTATTTGTCTAAGAATACGGGGCGTGTAGTGTGTAGGGTTGGATAATCGAAGTAAATCAATAAGTAAAACTAATAAAGCTAAAAATGAAATATTGTAGATAAACGAAGAGGTAAAGCTGATATGTATGAGAAGTGGTCGGAGTGGAGGGATTCGAACCCCCGACCCTCTGGTCCCAAACCAGATGCGCTACCAAACTGCGCTACACTCCGACTTCTAAGTTTTGGCTCCCCGAGCTGGACTCGAACCAGCGACCAATAGATTAACAGTCTACTGCTCTACCAACTGAGCTATCAGGGAATCGCTCAACTCAGGCCGCGTATATTAATGATCTGGCTGGGGTGCGTCAACACTCTTTTCAAAAAAAAATATAAATTTTTTTTGTTTTAGTTGTCTGGAGTATAATCTTTGATCAATCAATAAGATGAAGCTGTAGTAGTTCACTAACGCTATATACGGCCAAGATAGTACTGGAGAGAATGAATGACGCAGATTTTGGGAAAAGATGCGCCGCTAGAGGAGTCTATCGAACGCTTGAGCGCTGCGCTATTGGCGTTAGGTATCGAAGTTGAAGAGATCCGTTGGCTCAATCCCGTACCCCATGTTTGGTCCGTTTATGTTCAAGACCGTCGTTATCCGATGTTTTATGCCAGTGGAAAGGGTGCGACTAAGGAGGCGGCTTTAGTGAGCGCACTGGGCGAGCTGGTTGAGCGCCTAAGTACGAATTACTACTTTGCCGATTACTATTGGGGTTCAGCGGTCGCTAAATCTGAATTTGTTCATTATCCCCAAGAGCGTTGGTTTACTGTTAAGTCATCTGAGTGGCCAGAAGGTCTGCTCGATGAAGCGACTCGCAATCATTACGATCTGAACAACGAAATACATCCAGAAGCACTCATCGATCTCAACTCAAGTCATGCGGCCAGAGGGATCTGCGCGCTGCCGTTTGTGATGCAGCGAACTCGCGAAACGGTGTGGTTTCCAGTCAACATTATTGGCAACCTTTATGACTGTAATGGCATGGCGGCGGGTAATACCATTTGGGAAGCGCGCGTGCAGGCATTGTCCGAGATTTTTGAGCGTCATATCAAAAATACCATTATCTCCTCTGGAATCAGCTTGCCGTTGATCCCAGAACCTGAAATTGCCAAGCATCCCAGAGTTAAGGCAGCGATTCGAGCACTCAGAAGCAAAGGCTTTACGGTAGAAGTTCGAGATGCTTCTTTAGGGGGTAAGTTTCCCTTAGTGAATGTGAACCTAATTAATCCTGATGATGGCGGATGCTATGCCTCATTCGGTTCCCATCCTAAGTTTGCCATGGCCTTAGAGCGGGCAGTCACCCAAATGCTGCAAGGGCGCGATCTGGATGATTTAAAGAATTTCCCTATCCCGACCTTGGATATTGAAGCGGCAGCCGATCCAGATAACTTGCTGACACATTTTATTGATTCCAGTGGCTTGGTGGCTTGGGATATGTTTTCAGCAACGACCGACTATCCCTATACGCCTTGGAATATTGAAGGTGACACCCAGGCTGAATTTGAGGAGTTGTGCTTCAAAATTCATCGAGTCGACATGGATATCTATATCGCCGACTACGAGCATTTAGGCGTGTACACCTGCCGCATCATTGTTCCCGGCATGTCTGAAGTCTATCCAGTGGATAAGTTGATATGGCGTAATAACAGCGCCTCTATGTCATTAAGACCTGCCTTATTAGCCTTGAGCGATCTAGATCAAGAAGCCTGTGCGGACTTGCTTGATGCGCTAGAAGAGGCGCACATCGATGAATCCTTTCTCGTCGCCGAATTAATTGGTGTATTACCTGATCCAGGAACCGTTTGGTCTTGGTTGCGCGTCGGTGAGCTCAAGATGCGCCTAGCCTTAGCTGTCGGAGATTTAGCGATAGGTCAGGATTTGTGCGAATGGGTGCTCGAAACGTCACAATTGCCGAGCAAAGCACATAAGGCTTATCGCTGCTTGCATCAGATGTTATCGGTTGAATTGGATGAATCGAGAGAACTTAAAGATTTTCTGCCCATTTTTGAACGTATTTACGGTGCTGAAATGATTAGCATGGTGCAGGGCTTTATCAATGGTGAAGGTCTGTTTGACGACTTTGGAACCCATGATGAGTCCTTAAAAGGATTTGTCATGCATCACAAAATGTTAGAAGTCTATGCTCGATTACAAGCGGCCAAAAGTGCATGACTGAACATTGGGTTCTGCCACGAAAGGTTATGAACCCGATGAAATTTCCGCTAGAATCTGCGTCTGGGTTGTCTGCGCCGTTAATCAGGGATATGCATGCTCTTCAATAAATTACCCGATACGATATTTCTGCCATTGTCAGGACAGAACCGCCAAATTTATCAGGTGGTTTTACTTGAATTGGCGGATCTTTTTTTCGATGAAGATCTCATCGATCCGTTTATACCAAGAGACTTGGTTCGCTCGACAATCGAGAATGCCGTGGTGCGTATCGGTGTTCGTCGCTGGGAAGCGGAAGGCGATGATGACGCTGAACCACCTCGTTCCAGTGCGGACTACACCAACCGTATTTATCGACGCCTAGTCGAATGTGGCTGGTTGGAAGAAGAACAGCGTATCTATCGACAATATGTGCTGTTAACCCCGTCTGTTAGCTACATGCTGCGGGCCTTAGTTTCGATTGCGCGACTGGAAAAACGTAGCTACGGTGGTGCGGTTCTTAACGTGCTCAGCTCGCTAGAAGCCGCGATTAATGACCCTGTCGGTCGAGGTATTACGCTATCAGAAGCCGCGCAAACTGCGGCTGAGTTTAGTTCGCATCTAACGGATATGCTGTTAGGTTTGCGTGAGATGAAAATCTCTTTATCTGACAGCAAAAACCCTCAAGAGATAGTACGTGGATTCTTTGACCGTTTCGTTGAGCAAATACTGGTTTCAGATTACAAAACTCTGAAAACGCGTAATAACCCTTTCCGATATCGTCGTCAGATTATTTCCATGTTGCGTGATTTGCAGTTTGATCTGTTGCGTATCGAGCAGCTCTCACAACATTATCAGCTTCAATATGAGTTGGATTACGACAGTGCGGAAGCGATGGTGCATCAGCATATCAACCGCATTATCCGCATCTTTGAATCGGTTGATCAGCGTCTTGCCGCTATTGATGATTTCCGCTACCAGTTAGAAAAACGTGTTGCCGATACCGTTCGTTACATGGACAAAACAACGCCGGGTATGGCGGCGCGTTTATCACGACTGATTGCCGAGTTAGGTCAACGCAAGGGTAAACTGCCGTTACCCAAAACCTTGGAAGAAGTGGGATTCATATCGCCTGCAAGTATTCGTTCGCCAATGCGCAAACGTGTCGAAGCCAAGCCTCGGGTGATCACTCGCGTTGAAATAGATCCCAAAGTGCTTGAGTTGCGTCGACTCTTTAAAGAGTACAAAGAGCGCCGTGAGGTCAAAATTGACCGAATTGAGATGTATTTGGCGCGCCATTTTGGTGATCGCCAAACCCTCAAAGCGACCGAATTTACCATCGAATCAGTCGAAGATTACATCTGCTTTAGTTATATCCGTCACTTGCAATCGCTAGGGAAGAAGGCCAAGCAAGTGGCCAGTCAGTATCGCATCGAATTTAACGACACCTATGTCTGTGTCGATGATGTGGTGGAGTGTCGTGGTTTTGAAATTCACAGGAATACATCATGCTAGGAGATCTGCAAAAAGCCTTATCTCGTGCCGAAAAATATGAGGCCGAAGACTTTACGCGTGCAGCAAATTTACTCTTGGTCAGCCAATTTATATACGCTGATCGTCCTGTCCACCGTGACAGCTATTTTTTGATCTCAGCGCATGTTGATTATTTCCGCAACCTGTTTGAGGCGATTGGCTGGAGTTTGATCTACCAACCCGATGAAGCCTACATCGGCGTGGTTCCTCAAGGCGATGAGCGGGTACTCAAACTGCGTTTAGACGAATCGCTGTTGTTACTCTGTCTTCGACAACTTTATGAGCAAACGCTTGAAAATTTTGAAATTCAAGACGGTAAAGCGTTTATCACGACTGACAGCCTGTTGCGTTTGTATGAAAATTTAACGGGTAAAGAGATCCCTAATGAAACGCGCTTGAAAGAGATCCTGTCTCTGTTTACCCGCCACGGTATTGTTGAGCGCGGTAAAGCGGATGAAACTGATCCTAAGAATATCCCGCTGAAAATAAGTCCAGTGATACGCCAAGTGGTCGTCGAAGACTATATCGGTCAGCTAGAAGCGCTGTGTGACATTGATGGTACCGATTCAAGTGATGATCTAGTCGAACAGGAGAATACTGATGAAACAGCTTAACCGTATTGTTCTGGTTAACTGGTACGTACTAGGTGCTATCGAAATTCCAATTAAGGGAAACGTCGCTATCGTTGGCCCCAACGGTTCGGGTAAATCATCACTTCTGGATGCCATACAAACGGTATTGATGGGTGGTCATAAACGTAACCTGAGCTTTAACGCCTCAGCGGGTGAAAAGTCGGAACGTTCATTACGCACCTACTGTTTAGGTTTCTTGGATGATATGGGCAAGAAGGTGAATGCGCGAGAAGACTCGATCACCTATATGGCCTTGAGCTTCTTCGACACCGAAACAGCTAAAGAGAGCTGTGTGGGTATCGCCATCAGTGCTTCTACAGCCAGTGCGGACGAGGATATTTTGGGTCGTTTTATTCTGCCCAACTTTTCCGTGACGCTAGATGACTTTTCCGTTAAGCAAGGAGAGGGGCGTTTACCCAAGCCTTGGCCGGAAGTGCGCGAAAGTTTGATGAAACAGTGTCCTGAAATGGTCCTGGAAAAGCGTGCCAGTCGTTTCGTGAAAGAGATGGTGACCCATCTAAGCCACGACCCGCAAATGCCTAATGATGACGAAAAGTTTGTTAAAAACTTCAAAAACGCGTTGAAGTTTGTCCCTATCGATAGCCCCACTCGCTTTATTCGTGAGTTTGTCCTGGACGAAAACATTGTTCACGTGGGGGCTTTCCGTAAATCGCTCGACGAGTATCGTGCGATGGAGCAAAAAACCCAAGAAGTGGCTAACCGTATCGCTGAACTCGAAAAAGTTCAGGAGTTGTGTCAGGGTATCGCTCGGAACGTTAAGAACTCCGTCGAATATGAATGGGTGGTACATGAAAGCCGTTTTGAGCATGCTGATCTTAAAAAAAGAAGAGGCGGCTGAACGACTGGAAAGTTACACCGAGCAAGAAACGACACTGCAAGCGGATTTGGAAGCCAACAGTGAAGCCTTAAATAATACCCTTCAAGATCTGGCGAATGCGCGTGCAGAGTTAAACAATACGGACTCTGCTCACAAGGTGAATGCGTTAGAGTCACGCATTGCCGCTCGCCAGCATGAAGTGTCGGTTGTGCGTGAAAAGATTCAACAAGTCTACAATCTGATGCGCACCACAGTAGGTTTTTCTGAGCAGTTGGAATTGCTACCCGAAAACTTTCGTCCAGTGGTTCAGCAGTCCGTGCAGCTCTGGCGCTCAGGCGAAAATACCCTTAGCGGTATGTGGCCTGAGTCACCTGTCGAAGTTGATAACACGCTCACCAAACTGAAAGAGATGGTGGACCTGTTCGCAAAGCGATTGCGCGTCGCTACGAAGAATCGGTTATTCGCATCAATGAAATCCGTACCCAAATACAAAATCAAAAAAGTGCAGTTGAGCAGCTGCAACAGGGTCGTGCTCCTGTTCGCCATGCGACACGTGAGCTGATTAACCTGTTAAAAGAGTATGGTATTGAATCAACACCTATCTGTGAGCTGGTCGATATTACCGATGATAAATGGCGTATTGCCATCGAGTCTTTCTTGGGGGCACGCCGTGAAGCACTCGTCGTATCACCCGATAGAGTCAAAGAGGCGATTACCCTTATCGTCGTAAAGGACGCCACCTGAAAGGCTGTCGTATCATCAACACCACGAAAACTGATGAGTGGCTCAATCGAACCAAACGCGGCACCTTGGTCGAGTTTATTGAAACCGATAACGAACATGCTCGTGCGTACATGAACCGTGCGCTGGGTGGGGTGATGGCCGTTGAAACCGAAAACGATCTATTACGTCATGAGCGTGCGCTGACCTATGACTGCATGTTGCAGTCTGAAGGATCGACCACCGCGATCAACGAACTGAGTGCCATTATGGGGATTCGTCGCCGTGGTGACAACTCGCGCAACAAGGTAAGCAAGTTGACGAGATGATTGCTGAATTTACTACGCTAGGTAAGCAGCATGAAACACTGGAAAAATTACGAGATGCGCTGATTCAATTAGGCTCTGGCCTGATGCAAGTCAACGAGCGTGTTTTTGACCTGGCTAATCAACGTGATTTACTCAACAGTGAAATTGATGGCTATCATCAAGCAATTGTTGACCTACGTAACCATGATGATTCAGGTATTCAAAACCGTATCGCAGAGTTGGCAGAGCAGCAGAAAAACCATCGAAGCACGTCAAAAAATCTTTGATGGATAAGTTGCAAAAAAGTGCGCACCGGCATGATCAAAGATAACTCATCCTTAGAGTTATTAGAAAGAGAGTTATCTGAACATGCGCAATCACGAAGCCGCTGTGAAGAGAACCCTAACTTTGACGCGCAATCAGCGCAAGAAAAGCGTGATTACCTTGACGAAAGTTGTGACGGTGAACTGGAGCGCGTGATCTTTGAAGCGGCGAAAAAAGCGCAAAGTGAATTGCAGCTGCATGAGAAGAAGAAAAACGGTGTCCGAGATGCAGTGGCTCAGTACAAAGCCCGTTATCATGGCGGCGGTATGACGCATGGTGGTTTGGATAACATCAGCTCTGACTCAACCCACGAAGATTTAGAAAAATACGTCAACGAAACCGTGACGGCGTTGCAGGAATCAGAGCTGGCGCTCTACACCAAGAAAGCCGAGCGTGCGCGTTTAGAAGCAGAAACAGCCTTCCGGTCAGATTTCGTGGCGCACCTGAACGATCAAATCGACAAAATCAAAGAATTGATTCGCGAGCTGAACAGCCACTTGAAGAATCGTCCTTTCCATAAGGAGATGTACAGCTTCGAGATGATGCCTAACCCAGAGCTGAAAGATATTTTGGAGCTGGTAGAAGCCTATACGCGAATGGATCAAGCGAATGTAGGTTCTTTATTTGATATCAATCATGACCAAGATTCCGGTCATCGTGATGCTTTAGCCAAAATACATGAAGTCTTGAAAAATGAAGGCGAGAGCACTCTTTTGCAAGATTACCGTAAC
>JAJOJN010000110.1 GCA_021208565.1 Nitrincola sp. | reverse complement strand
CTGGCAGAGATGTTTTAGCTATACCAATAGCTTTATCGTTAGCGGCTTGCATAATCATCTGAATGATAGTCTCGATCCGGCATCCATTTTTCATATAGTCTACTAAGCTCATATTCCACACGGGAGCAAGAAAGAATAACCTTGCCAATTGCTGATTCCCATTTATCAAAATCTAATTCTTCTTCCATTTCTCAAATACTCAGAGACAGTTAACGCTGCCAGCACGCGCGGCTTTGTAGTGAAGGCGAAGCCGCAACGAAAAAGTCGTCGCTGTGCCTGGCCTTGATACTCATTGAGCCTTCTCCCTCAGCCTAACCAGATTGGCTAAGCTGAAAGGCGCCGAAACCAAAAAGGAGAAGACCCAATGAGATTTTATACTACACAACATCCGTACTATTGTGGAATAGATTTACATGCACGGTCTTTATACGTGTGCATTCTGGATGAAACCGGTGAAACCATCCTGCACCGCGAAATAAAAGCACGACCAGAACCCTTACTGGATTTATTAACGCCCTATATCGGCAACATTGTTGTCGGTGTTGAATGCATGCACTGCTGGTACTGGGTTAGCGATTTCTGTACTCAACATGGCATCGACTTTATTCTGGGCCATGCGCTTTACATGACAAATTCTTCAGGAAAGAATTTGGACAGCTTTAGCTGGCCCGAAGGGAAAAGTACAGGACGTACTTTTCAATACTATCCATGGCGGCAAAGCCAAAAATGATCGCATCGATTCCTATAAAATCGCTCACCTTATTCGTGGTGGCAACTTTCCATTGGCCTATGTCTATCCACCTGAGATGCGTGCTGCTCGTGACTTACTTCGTCGTCGTACCCGTATCGTTCGTCATGGTGCTGATTAAAAGCACATGTAAAAAAACACCACCAGCCGGTACAATTTACCACCGAATAACCTAGATCTAAAATACCCTTGCGCTCGGGAAGCGATGCGGAACTGTTTTGATGATGCGTTCGTGCAACGCAATATTGATCTGGACTTAAACATCATCGCGTTTTACCGTCATGAACTCAGCTCAATCGAGTGTTTTATTGAAAAGCATGCCAAGCATCACAACGGCCGAGATTACCACATACTCACCAGCTTCCCTGGTATTGGTCGCATTCTGGCACTGACGATTCTGTACGAAGTCGGTGATATTGGTCGTTTTAACACGGTACAGGATTTTGCTTCGTATAGCCGACTTATAAAGTGTAAAGCCGAATCAGCGGGTAAAAGCTACGGCACTCAGGGCAATAAAATCGGCAATGCGCATCTGAAGTGGGCCTTTGGCGAAATTGCTGTGCTGTACCTGCGTGGTAACGACAAGGCAAAAGCCTACTTGTTAAAACTACAAAAACGTATGAGTAAAGCCAAAGCGCTCTCGGCTCTAGCGCACAAAATTGGTCGCTGCGTGTACTACATGCTGAAAAATCAAAAGGTGTTCGATGAAAAACGTTTCCTAACTGGTTAAGTCGCGGGGCAAGGTGAGCTGAACGTCTAACTGGAACACCCTGGCTGATGCTCAAATGAAGATTGGGTTACCCTTAGCCATATAAGCTCAATCACCGTAAGCGCCAATAAATCAGCACTCTACCCCTAGCTGTACTGAGTCACTTTTTTTCGAAGCCTTCTCTAGTGGTGCGTTCCACGGTAAGAGTTGTTCAAGTTTCTCTAGCGTATCGGCTTCTGCGATGTGATTAAGAACATATTCAATATAGGAAGCTGGCTCTAGATCATTTGCTTTGGCTGTTTCAATGAGTGAGTAACAGGTCGCGCTTGCCTTAGCGCCTTGTGATGTATCAGCAAACAACCAAGCTCTTCTTCCTAATGCGAAGGGTCGGATTGCATTTTCGGCAAGCGCGTTACTGATGTGTAGGTCACCGCGTTCACAATAGCCTATTAAGTATTCCCATTGGTTCAACGTATAATCCATGGCAGTGCGCGTTAATGTTTTTTTCATGACACGGGGCGTGTTCTTATCTAGCCATGCTTTAAATTCGATCAGCTTAGGAATGCTGTGCTTTTGTCTCATTTGATACCGGTCAGCAACACTGAGATCTTTTATCTCACGTTCAATCACATAAAGCTTATTGATCATACTCAGTGCCATGTCTGCTTTAGAGAGCTTCACCTGTTGCCCTTTGTCTTTAGCTTTCGAGGCTTCGACGAACTTGCGGCGCGCATGGTCCCAGCAGCCGATCCGAGTAATGTTATTCTGAGCACAGATACGGGCATAGCCGGAGTAGCCATCGGCTTGCAAGATGCCCGTAAACTCATCCAATAAGCGCACAGCGACACGGCCAGCACGCGATGGATCATAATCGAATAAGATCGTTAGATGCCCTGGGGGACCGCCTCGGGTAACCCACATCCATTTATCAGATTGTGCCGTTTTACCGTCTTCTTTGAGAACTTGTATCCGTGTTTCATCCGCTTGAAGGTAATCACTGCTGTTCTGCACTTCACGCATCAGGTTAATCAGCGGTTGCAGTAAGGGATCCAATCGAATGATCCAGTTGGCCATGTTCGTTCGACTGATTTCATGACCCTGTCGCTTAAAGATCGTTTCTAATCGATACAGTGGTAATCCATCGGCATATTTAGAGACGATGATGTAAGACAGTAGTGAAGTGGTCGCGATACATTTACCGAGTGGATGTACTGGTCGCTTGGCGGCAACAATACTTTCTTCGTCGTTTTCGTTGAAGACCGCTTTTTCTTGCCAGATCTCACGCACACGAAGGCTCGCAGGAATATACTCTAGCTCTTCTTTGACTTTAGTGAAGAAGGTTTTGAGCGCACCGTTTTTCTGTTCATCAGTGAGACGAAGCTCAACGCGGATACGGTCAAGGTTATCAGAGAAGCCACGTTGACGACGTTTACTCTGTTTTGATTGAGGTTCATCATCCTCAGGCACAACGTCATCTGGCAATTGTGCTTTCAGCTCGGCAATGTCGGATTCCATTTCCACCTCATCGAAGAGATGGATCTGATGAGCAGACTTCTCACTTTTTGCAGCATATTGTTGAATGAGCTTTAAGCGGAGCTGTTCTTCTAATAGCTCGATATATTGTTCACGTTTTTTGAGATGCTGCGTTTGATGACGAATGATATCGTTTTGTTCACGTAAAGCGTCATCTTTATCACCTAACTTTTGCTGTAAGCTAGATACCAACGACAACAATTCAGCCGCCGAAAGGCCGCTTAAATCTGTCATTTGATGGGTGTTTTTAGGTGATGATTTCATTCGCAAAGTATAGCAAAAACAGTGCATTAGCGCACCTAAAAACACTAGCCAACTGCATCATAATGCAAGGTTTTATGTCCTTTTAACAGGCTAATGTCATAGCCGTCGAGTAGCCAGTTTATCTGCTCCCCCGTTAACGGCATCAGCTCATCTGAGGGACTTGGCCATTTAAACTTTTCTTCGGCCAACGCTTTGTAATAGAGAACAAAACCATTGTCTTCCCACATCAGACACTTGATCTTATTTCGTTGCCGATTAGTGAATGCATAGAGTGCGCCCGTAAACGGGCTATGGCCTAATTCGAGTTCGACCAGCAACGCTAATCCATTGGCTTGCTTGCGGAAGTCGATCGGATCTCGATACAGATAAATCTCTGGCAATTGATACGAAGGCCGCAAATATCGCGTTTTCATCACAGCTGCCTCAGAATATCACTCAGCAAATGGATATTGTTAGACTGAAGTCCTGAGATGGAAATACCACTGGGTAGGTTCAGCGACAGATCATTGGTTTGTGTATGATGTTCGACTTGGGTCACACGAGTAAAGCCAGATGATAGTTGCAAACTCGTCTTTTTATCACGTTGACTGGCATGGGTTGTAAGCTTTTTCTTCCAGTAGTAGAACTGCTCGTAGTTAATCGATTGATTACGACAAAAAGCAGCCGCTGAAAGATCAGACTCTTGCCATTGGGTAATAATATGTTGCCAGGTGTGTTGTTTGGATTGGTTGCTCATACCGACCTCCATCGATTAAAAGTGATGGAGATAGTTTGTAGCGATTAATTCTTAAATTGTAGGTGCTGTTTTATGGGCGCATACGACCTTTGCAACCGTTCGACTGAGAACCAAGCGTGCACGTAATTGTGGTTCACGAGAAACCACTCTAGCCATGGTTTACAAACTGCTGGAATCGGCACAAAAGAAATGGAAGCGGATCAAAGGATT
>JAJOJN010000004.1 GCA_021208565.1 Nitrincola sp. | reverse complement strand
CGTTTATATTTACCTATTAGAGATCTCCATGACCAACACACTGCAACCTGTTGACTCAGTCACCATTACCTTACCCAATCAAGATCAACTTATTCTGCCTTCTCCAACAAATGTTCTAGAAGTTGCTCAAGAGATAGGCCCGAGTCTCGCCAAAAGTGCCATTGCGGGCCGGGTTAATGGAAATCTTGTGGATCTATCTGACCCTATTTTACAGGATGCAAACGTCGAGGTGGTTACCGCAAAAGACAGCGATGGGTTGGATATTATCCGCCATTCCTGTGCACACTTAGTAGGTCATGCTGTTAAACAACTCTATCCAACGGCAGAAATGGTGATCGGCCCCGTGATAGAAAATGGTTTTTATTACGACATAGACTACAGCCGCCCTTTTACACCAGAGGATTTACACGCCATTGAAGAGCGCATGAAACAGCTGATTAAACAGAATTATGCCGTCATCAAAAAAAATGACACCTCGCTCTGAAGCCATCAACATTTTCAGAGAACGCAATGAAACCTACAAACTTAAATTGATTGAAGACATGCCGAATGAAAATGCATTCGGACTTTATTTCCATCAAGAATATGTTGATATGTGCCGTGGTCCACACGTACCGAATACGCGTTTTCTCAAGCACTTCAAACTGACCAAACTGTCGGGTGCATACTGGCGCGGAGATGCCAACAACCAACAGTTACAACGCATCTACGGCACCGCATGGGCAGACAAAGACGCGCTAAACGCCTATATCAAACGGATTGAAGAAGCTGAAAAGCGTGATCACCGTCGTTTAGGTCGCCAATTAGGTCTTTTCCACTTTCAAGAAGAAGCACCTGGTTCAGTTTTCTGGCATCCGAAAGGTTGGACGCTTTTGCAGATACTGATTGAGTATATGCGTCGAAAGCAAAAAAACACTGGCTACATTGAAGTGAATACACCTGACATTATGGACAAAAGCCTATGGGAAACCTCCGGCCATTGGCAGAACTACCAAGATCATATGTTCACTACGCACACAGAAGATGGACGCTCTTTGGCCTTAAAACCGATGAACTGTCCTGGAAGCGTTTTACTTTATCGTCATGGCCTCAAAAGCTATCGTGATCTACCGATTCGCATGGGTGAATTCGGCAAAGTACATCGTTATGAGCCCTCAGGGTCCTTACATGGGCTATTAAGAGTTCGACACTTTACCCAAGACGATGCGCATATCTACTGCACTACGGCACAGATGAACGATGAGTGTCGTCGTGTTGTTGCCTTGGTGCTGGAGATCTATCAAGAGTTTGGTTTTGATAATATCCAACTAAAACTATCAACTCGACCTGACAATCGTATGGGAAGTGATGCTATTTGGGATCGCCTTGAGGAATCGCTCATCACGGCTTTGGACTCCATGAACCTAGCCTATCAGCTCAATCCTGGTGAAGGCGCCTTTTATGGACCTAAACTCGAGTTTGTATTACGAGATGCCATAGGTCGAGACTGGCAATGCGGAACGCTACAGGTTGATATGAATCTGCCAGAGCGCTTTGGACTCGAATATGTTGATGAACAGGGCGAGCGTCAACGCCCTGTCATGTTACATCGGGCTTTATTTGGTTCGCTGGAACGCTTTATCGGTATTTTAATTGAACATCACGAAGGGAAATTACCCGCGTGGTTGTCTCCCACTCAGGCGGTGGTGATGTCGATAACCGACGCACAATCTGACTATGCCGAGTTATTAGCCGCCTACCTGAATGCATCTGGCATTCGAGCACTGGCGGATACACGTAACGAAAAAATCAGTTACAAAATACGCGAACAAACACTGCATCGAATTCCCTATCTTTTAGTAGTCGGTAACAGAGAGGCACATAACGGAGAAGTGAGTGTGCGTCATCAGGATGGAACAGACCTAGGCACCTTCGCTATAGAAAATCTAATCGACTACTTATCTCAAGCCTGTTCAGCACCGGATACGAACAAGGAGCACAGCAAGCGTGAAAGTTTACTGTCTGCATTAAATCAATTCTCTGAAACACATTCACCCAAATAAAGCGAGGTCAGACCATGAGTCCTAACCCTAATCGTTTACCTGTCACCGTATTATCTGGCTATTTGGGTGCGGGTAAAACAACCGTCCTGAATCATATTTTGTATAATCGTCAAGGCCTTAAGGTAGCCGTTATTGTTAACGATATGAGCGAAGTGAATATCGACGCCGCTCAAGTACAACAAGAAGTGACCCTAAACCGCGCTGAAGAAAAATTGGTCGAAATGAGCAATGGCTGTATCTGCTGTACACTTCGAGAAGATTTACTGATTGAAGTACGTCGGCTTGCGGAGGAAGGTCGCTTTGACTGCTTAGTGATTGAGTCAACCGGTATTTCTGACCCTGACCCGTTGCTGAAACCTTTACCTTCGCGGATGAAGACGGCATCAGCCTTTCTGATATCGCGAGACTCGATACCATGGTCACCCTAGTCGATGCAGTTAACTTTATTAAGGATTATGACACGGCCTATTCGCTTCAAGACACCGATGAACACTTAGGTGAAGAGGATCATCGCAGTGTTACAGATCTACTTGTTGAACAAGTTGAGTTTAGTGATGTGATCTTAATCAGTAAAACTGATTTAGTATCTGAAGAGGATCTAAATCACCTGACAGGTGTACTTCGAAGCCTCAATGCGGACGCTGACATCATTCCAATACAAAAGGGTGCTGTGCCATTGAATAAAGTGATCAATACAGGTCGCTTTAGCTTCGAACGTGCTCAGCAGTCACCCGGTTGGTTAAAAGAGTTACGCGGAGAACACATCCCTGAAACCGAAGAATACGGGATCTCCAGTTTCGTTTATCGCGCCCGACGCCCTTTTCATCCAGCTAAATTTTACCAATTTCTGAACACGCCGGTAAAAAACAGGCAAACTGATTCGATCCAAGGGTTTCTTTTGGCTTGCAAGTCGTCCTGAATTTGCTGGTCAATGGAGTCAAGCCGGTGGCATCGGCCATCACAGCATGGCGGGATTATTCTGGAAAGCCGTTCCAAAACAACGCTGGCCTGAAGATCCAGACTATCTAAAATCAATTGAAGAAATATGGGTAGAACCCTTCGGAGATATGCGACAGGAGCTCGTCTTTATCGGTCAAAACCTCAATCAACAAGAGATCATAGACGCTTTAGATGCCTGCCTGCTCAATGATGAAGAACTCTTAGCAGGCAAATCATCCTGGGTGTTATTAGACGATCCATTTCCAGCTTGGGAG
Source organism: Nitrincola sp. (assembly GCA_021208565.1). Classification (GTDB taxonomy): domain Bacteria; phylum Pseudomonadota; class Gammaproteobacteria; order Pseudomonadales; family Balneatricaceae; genus Nitrincola. The sequence goes on along the minus strand of JAJOJN010000004.1, from coordinate 18,216 downwards.
TAATGTATGCGCTTAACCAAAGAGCAACTGTTTGATTACTGCCTCGAATCCGGCGAACCTATTGGTATTGCTCGTTTACTCACTCGCCCAACGGCAGAGCTTTGTACCGAGATTAAGGCAATGACTGAGATGAAGGAGCGTTTAATCCGGAGGTGATAACTCAGCAAACACACAAGCCTAAAGGTAATATCTTCCAGAAAATGGAATTGAAATTCAGACATCACCATTTAGAGATGAAGAACACTAGCATCAATCCAAAAATCGCATGATTTAATTAAATTGCGCCTTTGGCTCGATATTATATAATGTTAAGGTAATTGCCAGATTAGGGGTTGAACATGTATACATTAACAGCGAATGATGCCAAACGTAATTTCGGTGAACTGCTTCTAAATGCTCAACGTGGACCTATTAAGATTAGTAAAAACAACAAAGAACGCCGTTATTGTGATGTCGATTAAAGACTATGAAGAACTTGAAGCCATGAAAGCCGATTACATCAAATATTGCTTTGAGTCTGCAAAAGAGGACCTAGCGCAAGGCAAGGTCGTTGATGGAGAAACATTCTTGAAGAACCTGTAGCTTAAGCATGCAAAGAAACATATACAAGCTAAGCAAACTTGCGCAAAGTAATTTGCGCAGTTACCCCAAAATCATCTAAAGTAATATTCAAATCCTATTTTTACACTTTGGCGGGCTTAATCCCGGTCAAAGCCTCCAACGCAGACTCAACCACTTGTTTTGGCACGTCCTTCGTAATAAACACAATCCGTGAGCGTCGATCTTCCGATGGCCATTTTGGCAATGGCACCAGCGGATGAAATACATGTTGTACGCCGTGAATAACAATAGGGGCTTCATGACCTTGAATATTCAAAATTCCTTTTACCCGAAGAATATTTTCCCCCATAAAACTCATCAAAACATCCAACCATGCGGATAACTGCTCTTCAGTGATGGGCGTATCAATAGGGAAACAAAAAGCACGTATATGATCATTGTGCCTATTCACATCGTGATGGTGGTGCCCATGCCCATGATGATGGTGGTCATGGTCATGGTCATGGTCATGGTCATGGTCATGGTCAGCATAAGCTTCTTCTTTTAACCATTTGGCAACATCAGGTGCTTTACCGGTCGAAGAAAATAATCCCAAATCGATCAATTTATCAGCAATCACATCACCTTGATTGCTAGACCACATGTTAGCTGCAGGGTTAATCTTTTTAAGACGTTGCTTGAGCTGTTCGCTTTGCTCAATGGGGGCTAGGTCTTCTTTGGATAGAATCAATACATCGGCTACCGCTGCTTGTTTAACGGCCTCAGCATGCTTATCCAGTGTATCTGCGCCATTACAAGCATCGACCAAAGTGATCACACCATCCAACTTATAACGACTCGCAATTTGAGGGTGTGTCATGAGGGTATGTATGATGGGAGCTGGATCTGCTAGGCCTGTCGTTTCGATCAATACTCGACTGAAATGTCGCTCTCCTCCCCTAGAAAAGCGCCAGGTAATATCTTGCAAGGTTTTGACTAAGTCACCACGGATGGTGCAACAAAGACAGCCATTACCCATCTCCATGATCACATTTTCAGTCGCATGGGTCACCAGCATATGATCCAGTGCCATTTCACCGAACTCATTAATGATAATCAGAGTGTCTTTAAACGCATCCTGTTTGACCAGTTGATTCAATAATGTTGTTTTTCCACTGCCCAAAAACCCCGTCAACAAGGAGACCGGAATTAAGGATTCGCGCGCTTGAGAATCTGTCATTGATATACCTTAAAAAAGTTATTAATTTGCAAAATCCATGGATAAGAACAAGCGCCAATCGCCTTCACTCACCTGGGGTGAGCGATGAATCAAACCCTTTGATTCATTTCCAACCATCCGGCACCCTTAAGCAGTGCAATGTCACCTTCATTCAGCTGATGAAAATCACCCTGGTATTGATCATTACCTAGCGCTTCGGCTGCACACTGATCATCTACCCATTGAGTTCCTTGCCCTTTGAGTGTCATGACGAGTCGACAAGGCACATAATCTCGATGAAATTTAGGACACATAGCACGATCTAACAACTGCATTCTAAAACCTAATGACTCTAGCTCAAACAAATAGCAAAACATCTCTGACAAGGTGCTAATGGCTTGGATAAGATCCTCTCGCCCTTCACCATGCTTTAGTACCTCACTCAAATAATGGGGCATGGACTCAGGCGTTAACACTTGTCGAACAGAGAAGTGACCATGAAAGTGTTTAAAGGAGTGGCTGTAAGTCCTTGCCTCTTCACTGAGTTGGTCAGTCCAGATTGCGATTTGAGTGTATGAAAGAAATATGTCACTAAAGACTGATGCCTCATCAGATGATGATACTAATTCCGTAAATAAATCTGGCATATATAATCGATCAATTCCAAGAAAATAAATATGTTATAATATAACATTAATATCACTTAAAAAACTATACTGGCTTGGCATCAATCCGTCGCCAAAGCCACGACTGGATCAAGACGCGCCGCCTTTCTGGCGGGTAAATATCCGAAAATAAGACCCGTCAAAAATGCACAACTGAAGGCTAAAATCACTGGAAAAGCACTAAATACAACATCCGTACCTAGCTTATCGAGCAGCGCCGTGACACCCAAACCCGCCAGAACGCCTAACACACCACCTAAGGCGGATACGAGTACGGCTTCTGTCAAAAACTGCTGCAAAATATTACCCGTTCGAGCGCCTGTTGCCATTCTGACGCCGATTTCACGAGTTCTTTCAGTGACGGACACCAGCATGATATTCATCACCCCAATACCTCCGACGAGCAAAGAAATTGCCGCAATAGAACCCAATAAAATAGTCATAGTGTTTTGGGTTTCAGTGACTGACTGGATAATCGATTCCATATTCCGTATCTGAAAATCTTCTACACCATGCCGACTGAGCAACAGATCATGCACAGACTGCTGTACTTGAAAGATATCCGCCTGTTCTTCTACGGCAACCGTCATGGTTCGCAGATGGCGACGTCCTAATAAGCGCACACCGCCACTTTCAAAAGGTACAATAATCACATCATCTTCATCTCGACCAAAAGGCGATGCGCCTCTTGGACTCATGACACCAATGACGAGAAACAACACATTATCAACCATCACATACTCGCCAACCGGGTTCTGATTGGGAAATACGGCATTTGGCGGCGGTTTGACCCAAAACTGCTACGCTGGCAAAGCCCACTTCATCCTCCGTGGAGAAAAAAAGTGCCATAAGCCACTGGCCAATTCCGAAAAGCAGAGTAATCGGCCGAAGTTGCTAGCACCTCGGTTCGGTGATCACGCTCAGCAGCTCTTAGTGTTACTGTACCGCCCTGTTCAGGAATGGCCGCCGCCACTCCCGGAAGCTCTCTAACCGCTAAGGCGTCCTCTGGAATAAGTGTTGTAGCACCCCAACCTCGTTGGTTTGGCCCACCGGGCCTGACCAGTAACAGATTACTGCCCATTGAACTGATGCGATCGACAATGGACTGTCGAGCACCATCGCCAATCGCCAGCATGGTAATCACTGAGGCCACGCCTATCACGATTCCCAGTAGGGTTAACACCGTTCTAAAGAGATTACCGGTTAAGGCCGTTAAAGACATACGCAGCGCTTCAGCAAGATGCGTAAATACATTTCCAGGTCGAGGATTCAAGATCGGCGCCGGCTTGACCACAGCGGATAGATCATCATTACTAGAAGACTGAGGGTCTTTAGTGATGATGCCGTCACTGATCTCAATGATTCGATCGGCATGCGCGGCTACCTTGGCATCATGGGTAATCAGAATTAAGGTGTGACCTTGTTTAGACAAGTCAGCAAAGAGTTTCATCACCTCTTCACCTGTCTGGCTGTCTAGCGCGCCTGTGGGTTCATCGGCCAATATCACGTGCCCGCCATTCATCAGGGCACGCGCAATCGATACCCGTTGTTGCTGACCACCGGATAACTGATTGGGTTTATGATCCATTCGATCAGCCAATCCCAAACGACTCAGCAAGGCTTCCGCTTTTTGATGGCGCTCTGCACGTGATAAGCCTGCATAGACCGCGGGTACTTCGACATTCCCTCTGGCGGTCTCACCCGATAAAAGGTTGTAACTTTGAAACACAAACCCAAAGGCCTCTCGCCTGAGCGCCGCGAGCTCATCCTGATCTAAGGTAGCGACATCTATACCGTTAAAAAGATATTGCCCTTTGGTGGGTTTATCCAAGCACCCCAGCAAGTTCATTAAGGTAGACTTACCCGATCCGGATGCGCCGATAATAGCCACGAACTCACCCGGCATGATGGTCAGATTAACGCCTTTCAGCACATCTACATCACTTTCACCACTTTTAAAGGTGCGGTAGAGGTCTTTAATTTCAATCAGTGGTATTAACTCGGAAGACATCAGCGTGGCCTCATACCGCCCTGAGAAGAGGGTGGATTGTTCGGTCGAGACTGACTGGATACCACCACTTGATCACCTAGGTTTAGCCCCTCTTTGACTTCAATCTGAACACGATTAGATAATCCCGTAACAACACTGCGCTCTTCTAAACTTCCATTAGGTAACAATAAGTCGACTTTCGCTCCTCTATTTTGTCCAGTCCCTGAAAAACGAACAGCATTCACCGGAAGCATCAGCACATCATCTACTTTATCCACAATAAAAAAGACCTGAGCAGTCATTTGCGGCAACAATGCCATTTGATGATTATCGACATCAAATAGCGCATTAAACAGCACGACATTATTTTCAACTTGCGGCGTTGGTTCGATGCGTCTTAGCTGACCTGACCAGCGACGTGATTGATCACCTAAGGTGGTAAAATAGGCATCCATCCCCTGCCGTAATCGACTGACATCCGCCTCAGACACTTGAGCCTGAACCGTCATCACAGATAGATCTGCTATCTGTAATATAGTGGGCGCTTGTTGTGAGGCATTAATCGTTTGCCCCTGACGTGCAACGATATTAACAACTGTTCCTGACATAGGGGCAAAGATTTGAGAGTAATTCAGGCGCGCTTCTTCAGCTCTTAGGGTCGAGGTGGTTTGATCGATCTGGGCCGCTAAGGCTTGCACCTGTGCTGCAGCCGATCGATGAGAGGCCTTCGCTATTTGTAACGTTTCTTCAGAGGTCATGCGATTGGATACTAATTGACGCTGACGACGTAACTGAATTTCTGCCAACTCCAACTGAGCCTTTCTGTCCAGCATTTGCGCTTCGAGATTGCGCAGCTGTGCGCGAGTACCGTCGACATTAGCGCGATACACTGTAGAGTCGATTTCAGCTAAAAGTTGACCCTCTTTAACCTGATCGCCCACATCAACCAGAATTTCGATTAACTGACCGGATACTTGCGCACCCACATCAACAAAGTTACGGGGTTGCAATCGACCCGTGGCGGTAACGATGTTTTCGATACTGCCTTGAGTTACAGTCACCGTATTGAGTTGATCATCAGCGTTTTGCTGCTTGACGTAAAGATAGCCACCTATCCCAGCCACAGTAACGACAATAAGAAACAACCCTACTTTAAGTGCAAATGATCTTTTCACGGATACCCTGTTTATTCATTGATGAATGATTAACTGATTATCGCTACGAACAAACCTGAGAAACAACATGTAAGCATCAGATTTACATATATTTACACTATCAGCTACTGAGTAAATTCGGTTTTTCGTAAGCCTTGAAGCACCCAAAAACCTATCACAGGTCCAGGTAGTAACCATAAGACAACCCAAACACTGTTTTCATTCCACAACAGACTGGTGATCCAGATGGAAGGCAAGGTTAAGGCAAATCCAATCGCGTTCATCATAGCTAAAGATGAACCGACACTAGTAACAGGTGCATTGACAGCTGCTAGTGCTGAAAACTGAGGTGAATCAGCAACAACGGTGATTCCCCCATAACATCAGCAACAAGAGCAGAAATAGCGCATGAGTTTCTGACAAAAGTGGATAGATGAGACAGAGAGTTCCTGACATAAACAGTGAAACCCTCGCCACATTGAAGCTACCTATGGTTTTACTGAGAACACCACCAAACACACATCCAAAGGCACCCAGCCCAATTACCAAAAAATGACACAATAGGAATCCAATGAGCTGAAAAAATCAAGACGGTAGATCTCACGAGTCACCAGTAAAGGCACAAGCATCCAAAAAGCATAAAGTTCCCAGCAGTGTCCGAAATAACCACCCGCCACTGCTCTAAAGTTAGGCTGTTTAAGCGCCAAAAAACCTTTACCTAAATGTAGCCGGCCTGATTGAGCAGGCAAGTGAGTTCCCGTACCTAAAAACAGTACCAACAAGCCACCGATAACAGCCAGAACAGAAATGACAACAATCGGCCATTGCCATGACAAACCGAGTGTTACGCCTCTAAGTAAATGCGATAAGGAGGTTCCGATCGTGAGCATACCGACAAGCCAAGATAACGCCGCGCCAGCGTAGGTCGGCACCCAGGAAATGACAAGCTTCATGCCTAAGGGGTAAATGCCCGCTAAACAAAGTCCTGTCAAGAATCGAAGCAATACATCATGGACGAGCACACCAGAACTGTTGACCATTAAGACATTAATTCCAGCACCAACAAAACAGGCAAGTGCAAAGATTTTACTGGCTTTATACCTGTCAGCCAAACCACTTAGCGCCATTAACAAAGTGCCTGAAATAAAGCCGATCTGAACGGCGAGGGTTAAATAACCTAAATGAGAATCTGCAAGTTCGAAGGTGTGAGCATAACTTAACCAAACACCGTTAATACTAAACCATAACGACGTCCCTAATAGCTGCGCAATCACAATAACGAATAAGGGGTGCTTTTTCAGTAAAGAGGTAATGATTTAACTCCTTAACGTAGCTCATTAGTTTTAAAGCACTTAGCATAGATTAAAAGATGATCTATATCCATTGAAGAAGCTTATTTACAAAAAAACCGCCGAAGGTGAGTTCGGCGGCTAAATGTCGATGAAGAGGGTTTTACGTGTTGCTTATTAGAAGGTTAGACTAGCCGACAACCATAAACGACGCCCATCCAGAACGGCACCTTTAGTTGAAGCAGTTTGATGGCTATATTCACAAGCGTAATAGGTATCGCCGTTAAACTCATAAGCCTTATAGGCTCTAAAATCCTTGTTTAACAACCGCTCAGACGCAGATTACGTGTTAGCTGATAGCTACCCCCTAAATCAAGCAACCCATAACCTTTAATGTCACCGACTGCATCATACAATGCCTTGTTTTGTCCAGTGGTTGGTGCAGTATCAAAACGACGGCTTTCACCACGATAGCTAGCATTCAGCCAGAGGTTCGCCTGAGGTGTTGCCTGCCAGCTCAAACGCGCATTCGCAAGATGACGTGGCGTATCACTCAGCTCTCCCACCACCAGGCCGGTTTGATCTTCAATCTCGGTTTCGGTATAGGTGTAGTTTACTGACAGATTCCAGTCAGGTGCCAATGGAATTCTAGTCGCTAGCTCTATCCCCTCTGAACGGGCTTTATTCAGGTTTTCTTTACAGCCAACCGTTGGCTGAGTATTAAAACCAATCAAGTTATAACAATCTGCCGATGCATTAAAGCTAAAGTTATCACGATTTCTACTAGTGATACGATCTTTTATACGGCTCTGAAATAGTGTCACATTCGCTGTGAAACCATTATCCAGTTGGTAATAAATACCCACCTCACCGTTAATACTCTTTTCAGGATTAAGATCGGGATTACCCACGGTGGCTGTAGCTCCCTGTACAGTTATTCCATTAATTCCATTATATAGATCATTAATGTCCGGTGTTTTATAACCCGTACTCACACCACCTTTCAGCGTCCAGTTATTGTCCAGACTATAAACTGCATAGGCACGTGGTGTAATGTGCCCACCAAAGAATTCGTTATGGTTGTAACGTGCACCAAGCGTCAGCATCAAATCATCGGTAACAGACCACTCATTCTCCGCAAATAGTGACCAATCATCCTGTTTAAACTTATTGGGTGCTACACCATCAATCATTTCGGCTTTCCAGTACTGCCCACCCACTGTAAAAAAAGTGGCGATCACCCAAAGCCTGCATGTACTTGGTGTCAAAGATCAGATTGGTGGACTCCAGCTCACGAGGGTCCTTGACGTTCTTACCGGGAATACCGGTATTAGTCGGGCTATTCGGGTTACCAGGAATAGTTCGACCAATGGTTTCAGTCTGATTACGCATCAAACTCGATTCCCAGGTACCCTCACCGACCCGGCTGGTATGCCCAATTGCTAACTGCTCACGATCATGGCGCAATTCATCATCATAACCACGCCAGTTAGTAGCAGTGTCATTGTTACTCAACTTGCGGTTACCGGGAGTTCCGTTGTCATAAGTCTGCTTGGAGATATCAAAATCAAACCATAGATCATGATTTTCATGTGCCAGCAGGTCCAAACGACCACCAAAGGTGTAAATTTCTGCTTCAACCTTACTCTGACCACGGAAGTTGAGTGCACCTATCTGTCCATCATCACCACTAGCCGTTAGATTGTACTCATCACGATCAAAATAGCTGCCTCGAAGCGTCAGCCCCAATCGGACTTCTATCAGAGGCCCGCTGGTATAAAAACTAGTTTTGCGACTATCACCAAACTCTGATTCTTCCTGCAGAGTAAATTCCTACGTCAGAGATCCGACCCATTCATCGCCTACTTTTCGGGTGATAATATTGACAACACCACCGATGGCATCGGAACCATAAAGCGTCGACATAGGTCCCCGAATCACTTCGATTCGCTCAATAGCGCTTACAGGAGGAATAAAGCTTGTCGACATTTCACCAAAACCATTGGGTGTAATATTTCCAGCAGCGCCCTGTCTGCGCCCATCAATCAAAATTAAGGTATATTCCGAAGGCATACCTCTAATACTGATGTTCAAACCACCCGTCTTTCCGGTGTTACCCAGAACATCCACACCTTCAACTGTTCGCAAGGCTTCGGCAAGGTTGGAAAAGTTTTTCTGCTCAAGTTCTTCACGAGAAACCACAGAGATACTGGCAGGCGCATCGGTGATTTTTTGTTCAAAAACAGAGGCACTAATCACCAGATCATCAAGACGAACAGAAGCATCATTAGCGCTGGCCATTGATGTTGTAGATGCAATAGCGACGGCTAATAATTTAAATCGAAAAGGGTTAGATAACAGCTATTGAAAAATTATTTAAATTTATCTATAATTATTTATTATGGATAAGTTATTAAATATTTCACAAGCAGCAAACGTGCTTGGCGTATCAGAATCAACCCTGCGTAGATGGGAAACTGAAGGTCGCCTTGTGCCTGATGAGCGAACAGCGGGTGGTCAAAGGCGATACAAGCTGTCATCTATTCGCCCGCAAATGAAGCATGGCGACAAATTAGAGCGCAAGACGGTTGCGTATGCCAGAGTATCAAGCCACGACCAAAAAGCAGATTTAGAGCGGCAAAAGCAGGTGCTTGAACTGTATTGTGCTTCTCAAGGCTGGACGTTTGAGGTGATGTCAGACTTAGGTTCTGGCATTAATTACAACAAGAAAGGCTTAAAGGCCTTGATTCAAGCCATTATTGATAATGATGTAGGTCGATTGGTTATCACGCACAAAGACCGATTGTTGCGTTTTGGCGCTGAGTTGATTTTTTCAATTTGCGAAGCAAAGCAAGTGGAAGTGGTTATTATCAACCAGGGTGAAGATTCGACCTTTGAAGAGGATTTGGCTAAAGATGTTCTGGAAATCATTACGGTGTTTTCAGCCCGTTTATACGGCTCTCGTAGTCGTAAAAATCAAAAACTAATTGATGGCATGACCAAAGCCGTTGAGGATTCTAGCAAGTGATTTTGGCGCATAAAATTGAGTTGCAATGCAACAATAAACAACGCACCTACTTCGCTAAAGCAAGTGGTACAGCACGTTTCGCCTATAATTGGGCGTTAGCCCAGTGGAAAGAACAGTACCAAACGCACAAAGAAAATTCAGAGAATCCTAAACCTACACAGGGTAAGTTGCGCAAGCAGCTTAACGCTATTAAAAGAACAGAATTTCCTTGGATGTTAGAGGTCACAAAAAACGCACCGCAAATGGCGATCATCCAATTAGGAGAAGCATTTAACCGATTCTTTAAGGGTCAGGCTCGTTACCCAACATTCAAAAAGAAAGGTGTCCGTGATTCCTTTACTATCACCAATGACCAATTCCGTCTCGATGACTCTCTTAAGCGCATCAAAATCCCGAATTTGGGATGGGTGCGTTTAAGAGAAGTATTGCGCTTTAAAGGCAAAATCATCTCCGCCACGGTATCCCGACAAGCCGATAAATGGTTTGTTAGCATCAGTGTTGAAACCGATGACTTAACCCACTTGCGACCTGCTGAAAACCAAAGCAATGTCGGTGTGGACTTAGGTGTTAAATCTTTGGCAACACTAAGCAACGGTGAAGTGGTAGCAGGTTCCAAGCCTTTAAAAATGCTTTTGGCAAAGCTGAAACGTCAATCAAGACAACTCAGTCGCAAGCAAAAAGGCTCTGCTAATCGGCAAAAGGCAAAAAACAACCTAGCCAAGCTACACGCTCGTATTGCGAATATTCGCAAGGACGGTCTGCATAAGCTAACCTCTGACTTAACCCGAAGATTCGATACGATTGTGATTGAAGATTTGAATATTCGAGGAATGTTGTCTAATGGTAAGTTGTCGAAAAGCATTGCTGATATGGGTTTTTATGAGTTCAGACGACAGCTAGATTACAAGTCGGGGTTCCGAGGCAACCTGATTTTCGTAGCGGATAGATGGTTCCCCTCAAGCAAGACCTGTTCTGCTTGCGGAATTGTCAAACAAGATTTAACACTTAAAGACCGAGTTTTTAAGTGTGAATGCGGTCACGTTCAGGATCGTGACTTAAATGCCGCTATTAACTTAAAGCATTACGTATCTACGGCTTTGCCGTAGGTTCTAATAGGCGGTGAGTTACACCGTGTCAGCCTTTGGAGTGGCAAGCTCTGGCTTTACAGTAATGTTAAGTGAAACTAGCCACGTTGAATTAGGAATTAAACGTCAAATCTTAACTATAGTTAGGTTTGAGTAAGTTTTAAATAACGGTTCATTACCACTCCAAATGATTCATAACAAGGACAGTTAGAATTACATTGGCTGGCTGGCGAACGAAAGCTGGCTGGCTGAGTAAATCAGATTAGTTAATACGAATTATTATCACTTATATTTGCGATTATAGTCAATCGCTTTTTCCGATAGCTCAAGACGCCTTTAACTTGCGATGCCCTTCTTTAAGATGAACGAAGTCAACTAACTCATCTCCGGAAACCGTAAACGCCTGACCAAAACCCTTCACGTAAAGACCCTTTTCAGGTATCAACCGAAACAGATGAAAATCACCCAACTGTGAGAGGTTCTTAACAATATCACCATGCTTCGCATGCAATGCTGCAACACCGCGCTCCCAATCAGATGTTTCCCTTGGAATCTCGTCAGCCATAGCATCAAAGGTTAGACGCTTTCGCGCGTAGATTTGTCGTGAATTGGATTCATCTTCAATGAGCATAATCGAAACACGATTACAGACTTGCAAGTTTTTGCCCATGACGAGCAATTTCGCTGACCAAAAACATAATAGCCATCGTCTTGTAGCGCAAAAAGGAACATAGCTGACATTTGGATTGGCACCCTGATCTAAGGTAGCCATCATCAAAGTTTGACAGCCATCACGAAACGCTCTGATTTCAGGAAGAAGACGTTGCTGTAATGCGATTGGATCGTCGTTCATAGTATCTCCATTTTATTAAGCACTGACATCAGCAATAACTAAGGGCCAACCTGCGGGGTGCTCAATCACCTGAACAGGATAGCGATAGACATCGCTTAGGGTTTTAGGTTTTAACACATCACGGACGGCGCCTTGTTCTACGACACAGCCCTGATCCATTAATAGGATAGCGTTAGCATATTGGGCTGCCAGATTAAGATCATGTAGTACCACCACGACACCTGCACGCCGAGTTGAAATCCACTCTTTGAGCACACGAAAAACTTGATGTTGATGACTCAAATCAAGTGATGATGTGCACTCATCTAAAAGTAAATATTTTGTTTCAGATGCGGAGGTTGCTTCCAGTTGCGCAAGTACTCTGGCTAGCTGAACACGCTGTTGCTCACCACCAGACAAGGTTAAATAGTTGCGATTATGGAGATGCCCGACATCAAACATGGCCAGCATCTCTAAAATATGCGCTTTGCGTTTAGCAATGGGCATTGGATGTCGAATACCGGCTTCAATCACCTCTTCTACCGTAAAGGCAAAATTTAGTTGAACCGATTGCGGCATGACGGCACGAAACTGCGCAAGCGCGGCATCCGTCCAATGAGATAAACGCTTTCCATTAAGTGCAACTTGATCTAGGGTTGTTGGAAAATCTCCGCTGAGCACTTTCAATAGCGAGGATTTACCCGCACCATTGGGACCCATGATCGCTACCAAAGCACCTTCAGGCGCTTCGAAACTAACCTCTTTAAGAATCGTTTGACCGGATAAGGTCAAGCTTATGTTATGAGCCGCTAACATATTAAAACCCCACACGTGCTCGTTGCTGTAATAGTAACCATAGGAAAAAAGGCCCACCAAATGCTGCCATCATTAAACCTATGGGAAGCTCAGCAGGACTGAGCACCAAACGCGCAAACATATCGGATACCACCACTAATAGCGCGCCCATTACTGCACTCATGGGAAGCACCCAACGATGATCAGGCCCAACGAGCAAGCGAACAAGATGGGGCGCAACGAGTCCTACAAACCCTATCACACCACTCACAGCGACAGCAGCACCCACTGCCAACGCGGTTAAAGAGATCACAATTCGCTTCATCCGTTTAACATCAAACCCGCTATGGCGAGTTACATTTTCCCCCATCAGAAAAGCATTTAAAGGCCGAGCAAACATAGGAAGCAACCCACACGCTAGCAAGATAGGGAAACCAGATAACGCAACATCGGTCCAATTGGCACTGGCAAGCGACCCCATCGTCCAAAAGGTCAGAGAACGTAGCTCTTCATCAGACGCAAAATAGGTCATGATACCGGTGGCAGCACCTGCAATGGCATTAATCGCTATCCCTGCTAACAGCATCAAAGCCACATCGGTTCTGCCATTACGGGTAGACACTCGATAGATGATCGCCGTGACCAACAAACCACCCAAAAACGCAGCCATAGGTAACGCAAAGTATCCCCAAAAGCTGGTCCACTGCTTTAGCCAGGTACCGCCTAATACAATAATCATCACCGCAGCTAAGGCTGCTCCACTGGAAACACCTACTAACCCAGGGTCTGCTAAAGGGTTTCGAAACAGACCCTGCATGGCTGCACCAGCGATTGCCAACCCTGCACCGACGATACAACCCAGTATCACTCTGGGTAAGCGAATATCGATAACCACCAGTTGCGCATAGGCATCATCCAAGATTCCGATTAAGGTTCCATAGACCTGTATCACGCTGAGTGGAACGGCACCCTGTGTCAGCGAAATACTCAAGGCCAGCGCCAATAAACTTGATAATAACCACGCCGCTTGTAAAGGAGATTGAAACAATCGGTACATTAAAAATCACCCTGATTGACAGAGACCAGTGTTGGCTTATCGTCTTGCTGATTGGCATTTAACTGATCATTTGATCTAGACGGCTTAACACTGTTCAACTGCTTGACCAATGCATCCAAGCTAACAGGTAAGTCAGGCCCAAAGTTTAGCCACCTTGCCTGTATGGCGATGACCTGCCCTTTTTGCGCAGCCTCGGTTCTACTGATGGCAGGATCTTGCAATAAGCGCTCCACACCACTATTTGGCATAGCCATATCTTGTAGCGTAATGATCAGGTCTGGATTGGCCTCCATCAGTGCCTCACCCGATACATTTTGATAATTCACTACCTTATCGCTAAAAGGGTTATGAATGCCCGCTAATTGCATCAAGGCATCGGCTCGACTACCTCTGCCAGCCACCATCATATTGCTATTTCTAACGGACATAATAAACACGGCATTTAATGGCGTTTGTTGTAACTGCTGCAAAGAATTGGTCAACAAGCGCGTTTGTTCAGTAGTTTCATGTGCCAGTACGATTCCACGCTCTTCAACACTCAGTGCACGTGCCACCTGAATAATTTTCTCCTCAACACCCTCAAGCGTGTAAGCATTAGGGATCACTTGAATATCGATTCGAGCGCGCTGCAATTGATCGAGAACAGACTGAGGCTGAGCATCAGCGGTGACCAAGATCAAATCAGGACGGAGTGACAATATCCCTTCCGCCGATAACTGACGCATATAGCCAATATCCTGGCAAATCCTGTGCCGCCTCAGGCCAAGTACTGGTGGCATCTCTACCTACCAATCGATGTTGCTGATCCAGTGCATAAATGATTTCAGTAATAGAGCCATCGATTGAAATAACACGCTTAGCAGGCTCAGCAAGCGAACCGTGGCTAAAAAGAATTAAGATCAACAGCAGTGAACCCTGCCACGCCCTTTGCATTAATTTACGTCTCATCGCTTAGCTCCTTTAAACGATTAAACGCATTGATCTGATGAGAATAAATCACACCCTGTGCATCACGACCTAGATAAATTTTAAAAATGCAATCACCCAAACGATCGTAGAATACAACGGCAAATGCATCCTTACCTCGAAGCGGCTTACTGAGCAATGCAATATGAAACACCTGATCTAATTTTAGGTGACCATGCAATTGACCTGGCTTACCCAGTAAATTGTAATAACCAAAAGCATCCTTACCCTCTGGCAAGCTTCCTTTAAACTCAAAGATTGAACCCGCACTCTCAACAATAGTGGTGACATCTCCCCAATGAGCGATTTCAGCCATCACTAATTTAGCCAGCTTTCCCGGTAGCCGTGTGACAAGATCCTGCTCGAAAACCGATATTACCTGCCATTCATTCACGCCAAGATGATTGGCCAATTCCACTGGACGCAACATCGGCTTATCGCTCATCAGTTGATATACCAGTACTTTGAGATCATCTTTAACGGATTCATTGGTCATTTGCGTCATCAAATTCATGTCATTTACCTTAACGGCTAACCAGATAAACGGTTAGCCGATCAAACAAAAGTGAGTGATATTTTCTTGCCACTAGAAATGATAATTAAAACTGATTTTGAAATTACGCCCAGGTTGAGTGAACGCATCAACCACACTTGAGGTGGCACTTAAATCACGCACATCCACCCAATGGGTATAAGTTTCATCAGTGACATTAAAAAATGCCCGCCTGCAAACTTGCGTTACGCGTGACATGCCAACCCGCCATTATATCCAGCGTCGTAAAACTGCCCGGCGTATAACCATTGGGATTAGGGTTACGCTTTTTAGCTTGCACATGTGTCAGCATCAGATCACCGTAATAATGACCTTCTGTTAGCCATGAGACGCTGTCACCGTAAGCTGTTTAAGGGAGATATTGTGCGTTTTTTTCATCTGCCGAAAGCGATGTAGATAACGCAAAACCAACCGCTAACGCCAGCAGGCGTAACGGAAATTGCTGATTTACTTGTTTCATGATTGCCAATGACCTAGTAGCCGTGAGTTTAGACATCAGACAGGTAGCTGAAGTGGAAGCAAGAACATCGTCGCGCATAGCGCGGTGACGCCGATGCAAACAAACTCAAACCAATAGTTGTTCATAAGTAGCTCCTTGACAGCATCTGTTGATGTCATCCGTAAGAGCTGGCTGCCTGGGGGCACTAGGTGGCTGGCTTAACGCTTTTTGATGAGATTGGGTTTAACGCTAGGATTAAGAAGATTATTTGGTCAGTATCAACTTACCGTTTTTCGTCCTTGTTAAGCGATAGATCTCATTTTCATGGACTATCTCTAAACGTCCTCTGTCAGATAACAGTACATCACTTGAAACTCGAGTAGCATTCAGCTCTCCACCAATGAGCGGGGCGGAAAGATCCTGCTCTACATCTTTTAAGCGGGTTGATTGACTGTTCATATAGCCTCCTTAAACCTAACGAGAATCATTATCATTATTACTATCCATTAAGTCAACATCTTTTTCAATCAAAGTCATTAGATTTGACTATGGGCACAAATCACAGCTAGATTAAAACTCAAAAAGCGGTACCTTCTTTATTTTTAATGGCGCTTATATTTGCATATTCAGAATAGATGACTATACTAGTCAACTAATGTAAGTAACTGATTTTATTACTTATTAAGAAGAAAAAAGTAAATCATTATCATTTGAATTATCGGGGTGTAAAGTATGAAAGGTGAGAAAACGATTATTCAGCAACTCAACAAGGTGCTGACCTACGAACTAACCTCCATCAATCAGTTTTTTCTCCATGCGCGCATGTTCGGTAACTGGGGATTTAACGAACTGAACGAAAAAAGCCTACAAAAAATCGATCAAAGATATGAAACAGGCAGACAAACTGATCGAGCGTATTCTGATGCTGGAAGGCTTACCTAACCTTCAGCAACTGGATCGACTTCGAATCGGTGAGACACCTATTGAGATGCTGGATGCGGACCTAGGATTTGTTACAGATCAACTCCCCCTACTCCGCCAAGCCATAGCTGAATGTGAAAAGCTTCAGGATTATGTCAGCCGTGAATTGCTCGAAGACATTCTAGAAGCCGAAGAAAACTATATTGATTGGCTCGATACTCAGCAACAGTTAATTGAAAACTTAGGCACCGAAAACTATTTACAGTCACAAATTTAAGGGGATATATCATGAAAGGCAGTCCAACAATTATCGCTAAACTTAACGAACTGCTTGGCAGCGAACTGGCTGCAATGGATCAATACTTTATCCATTCGAAAATGTATGAAGACTGGGGCTTAGGAAAGCTTCATGAACGTATCGCACATGAATTCGATGATGAAAAAGGCCACGCAAGCTTATTGATCGATCGCATTCTCATGCTGGAAGGCACTCCTGACCTCTCAACCCGTGGTCCCGTGCATATTGGTAAGACAGTTCCTGAAATGCTTCAATTTGATCTTAATTTGGAATATGAAGTCGGCAATCAACTCAAAGAAGCAATTGCATTATGTGAGTCGCAACAAGACTACCAAACACGCGACATGCTTCAAGTATTGCTAAAAGATACTGAAGAAGATCATGCTCACTGGCTAGAACAACAGCTAGGTTTAATCGAAAAGATTGGTTTGCAGAACTACCTGCAGTCTCAGATGTAATAATTAGAAACGCGTAACCTACCAAGCAGGTGACGGCGTTTTTCTCATTCAACAATAAATTTCCCTTTCATTAAAGACGCATGCCCTGGAAAAGAGCAAAAAAAACGTCAGATCTTTACCTTTAAGCTCAGAAACAGAAAACTCCACCTGTGTGCTCTCACCACCACCAATCATACTGGTTGCTGCGATGATCCTGTCATCTCCAACTGGAAGATACTCGTTAGCCGCACCAGCAGCCATAGCCTCTGCAGCAACCGCGTTAAGATTGGCAGACTCAACTAACACCCAATTGTGTCCCATTGCAGTCTTGGGCAACCTTCCACTATGTGTCAGCGTCAAATTTACCTTTTCACAACTTGATGAAACGGTTAACTCAGTTTCAGAAAATCTCATTGCATCTGTACTGTCAACAACCAACTCACAGGATGTAGCGCTAACCATGACAGGCACTGTAGCTAAGACACTGATCAATATTGCTTTTTTCATATTTTAATACCTTTAAAAGTTTAATAATAAAGCCTTAAACATAATCTAAGTAGAAATCATTTAGATTTGATTTACAATATGAATTTACATTTAATTGAGAATGAGTTTCAATAGCACAACCACAATACATGTACTATGGAGGCAAAATGAAAAAAAAACCTACATCCTGAATACTATTACGTCATATTCAAAGATACAAGCTGCAACAAGACATTTCGAATTAGATCTACCTGCAAATCTAACGAAACGATCATCTGGGAGGACGGTAAATCTTATCCACTGATAAACCTAGACGTCTCTAGCGCTTCTCACCCCGTTTACACTGGAGAAAAGCGCATTGCTAGCAATGAAGGTCGAATCGCACGTTTCAATAAGCGATTTAAAGCACAGTCCGCAAAAATCAACAAAGGCTTATAGTGATGCAAGTTGTTAGTTCACTCA
>JAJOJN010000039.1 GCA_021208565.1 Nitrincola sp. | reverse complement strand
CTTTCTTATCTTTCTCGGCCACTCACAAGCGGCTGAATTTGTTGAGTTTCGTCAGGGAGAGCATCGCCTGTTGGCTGAAGTTGCACTGACCCCTTCGCAACGTTCTAGAGGCCTGATGTGGCGTACCGAAATGCCTGATCATATCGGTATGCTGTTTATTTTAGACACTCAATCTCGACAATGCTTCTGGATGCGCAATACCTATATTCCATTAACCATTGCTTTCCTCGATGAGTCCTTCACCATTATGCAACTTAATGATATGCAACCCTTATCTGATGAACTGCATTGTGCCGATGAACCTGCAAATTTTGCCTTAGAAGTGAATCAAGGTTGGTTTGAGGTGCGCGGTATTGGTCTAGGTGATCAACTCGAAGCCACTCTACCCTAACGCACAGATTCAGCTCATTTCTTTGTTGCGCCGCACCATTATAACGCAAGTTATTGCACCCTTGAGTTTCAAGAGCTGCTCATTCCACTTATTCACATTCGTAAACTCTTTGAAAAATATGCAATTCAATAGATTGGCATAAAAGCTGCTCTAGTCTGATTCGATGTATCAATTAAATAGGATCAGACCCATGAAACAGATCAAAACCAAATTGGCAACCGCTTCTTGTGCACTTGCGTTATCAATTGCGGCGATTACCGCTCAGGCTGACACGATTAAAGTCGGCGTTTTGCACTCTTTATCAGGAACCATGGCGATCAGTGAAACCACACTGAAGGACACCATGCTGATGCTAATCGAAGAGCAAAATGCAAAAGGTGGTTTGTTAGGCAAGCAATTAGAAGCCGTCGTGGTTGACCCTGCTTCTGATTGGCCACTCTTTGCAGAGCGCGCCCGTGAGCTGTTAGAGCGTGATCAAGTGGCGGCTATCTTTGGTACTTGGACCTCTGTTTCACGTAAGTCAGTTCTTCCTGTTGTCGAAGAGTTGAACGGTCTACTCTTCTACCCTGTTCAATATGAAGGTGAAGAATCTTCGCGCAACGTGATCTACACCGGTGCGGCACCTAACCAACAAGCGATCCCTGCCGTTGACTATTTAATGAATGAATTAGGTATTGAGCGCTGGGTCTTAGCGGGTACAGACTACGTTTACCCACGTACTACCAACCGCATTTTGGAGTCCTACCTGAAGCAAATGGGCGTAGCCTCCGATGATATCATGATTAACTACACGCCATTTGGTCATTCAGATTGGCAAACCATTGTTTCTGATATTCGCCGCTTCGGTTCTGCAGGCAAGAAAACCGCCGTTGTGTCTACCATCAACGGTGATGCCAACGTGCCTTTCTACCGCGAGTTAGCGGCTCAAGGCGTATCGGCTGAAGATATCCCAGTCATTGCTTTCTCTGTAGGTGAAGAAGAGCTATCCGGTATCGATACTGGCCCTCTCGTGGGTCACTTGGCCGCTTGGAATTATTTCATGAGCGTAGACACTGAGGAAAACGATGCGTTCATCGAGAGATGGCACGATTTCATTGGTGATACTAACCGGGTGACTAACGACCCTATGGAAGCCCACTATATTGGATTCAACCTCTGGGTAGAGGCGGTCAATAAAGCCGGTTCAACAGATGTGAGCGCCGTTCAAGATGCCATTATCGGTATCACTGTTCCAAATTTGACGGGTAGTTTTGCCACATTAATGCCCAACCATCACATCACCAAGCCAGTGCTGATCGGCGAAATTCAAGCCGATGGTCAGTTTGAAGTGGTCTGGCAAACACCTAGCACGGTCATCGGTGATGCCTGGTCTGATTACTTAGAAGGCTCAAAAGACATTATGTCTTACTGGCGTGCACCATTGATGTGCGGTAACTACAACGTCGTTACCAAGACCTGTTCTGGTCAAAACTACGAGTAATCGACTCGTCGTAAACACCGGCCTGACCCACTTCAGGCCGGTCATTTCATGTCCAGCCTCAGGAAACCACCATGATGACATGCCGAATCATGTGCAATTTGCGCAGCTTGGGACTCTTGACCCTGATTCTGCTGAGCGCTTTGGCCAGCACCCTTACCAAGGTTCAGGCATCAGAAATTGATCCCGTTCTATCACAGTTCGAGACCTTGCTGGCCTCATCGAATGCTCAGGACAGAGCTAAAGCCATAAACTTACTGGCAGAATCCAACCATCCAGAGACCCTTGAGCTACTCGCGGATTTATTGGATGGCAATCTCTATACCTTTCGGGGTGACAGTCACCTGTATCGTGTGGCTCGACATGAAGAGGGGCGTTTGGCAGAGCGGCTACTGGATGACGAAACTATCACCATTCAACGTGTTAGAGATTTCCGTCGAGTCGCCGTGAACAATGCTCAACGGACACAAATACGCCGCATTATGGCGTTAACCGGATTGAATGCAGAATCGTCTACGACCCGACTACAAGCTGTACGGCAGCTCATGCGGGATATCGATGCTGACACCCTGTCACTGATTCAAGACGCCTACCCTCGCGAAACACATGAGAAAGTTCGTGAACTCATGGCGGTTGTACTGGCCATTGATACGCTAGCAAATAGCCGTAACGAAGCGCTTCAGCGCGATGCGATAGAGACTCTCTCCACTTCCTTAGAACCGCGTGCACGAAACAGCCTAGTTCAGTTTTCTAACACCACTGACAATGACGCCTTAAAAGAGCTTTCCCAACGAGCCTTAACGCAGATAGATCAAAAAGTGCAGTTCTACAAAGGATTAGAGACACTCTACTTCGGTATCAGCTTAGGCTCCGTTCTGGTTCTCGCGGCCATTGGACTGGCGATCACCTTTGGAGTGATGGGTGTAATCAACATGGCGCATGGCGAGTTGATTATGATCGGCGCCTACACCACATTTGTCGTGCAACAACTGATGCCTAACCATATTGGCATGTCTTTATTTGTGGCCATTCCAGCCGCGTTTGTGGTTTCAGGTTTAGTTGGCATCGCCATAGAACGTGGCGTCATTCGTTTCTTATATGGTCGCCCACTTGAAACCCTACTGGCCACCTTTGGTATCAGTCTGGTGTTACAACAGGCGGTACGCTCTATCTTTTCGCCACTGAACCGCACCGTTGAAACACCGAGTTGGATGAGTGGCATGTTGGAGTTTAATCCTGTTTTTGCCATTACCCTGAACCGACTTTATATCATCTTCTTCTGCTTTATCGTGTTCTTTGCACTACTGCTGATCTTGAAACGCACTGCGCTGGGTCTGCAAGTGCGTGCCGTATCTCAAAACCGAGCTATGGCTCGTGCAATGGGGGGTGCGTTCCGAACGAGTGGATATGCTGACCTTTGGACTTGGATCAGGTGTTGCCGGTATTGCTGGCGTAGCCTTGTCTCAAATCACCAATGTCGGCCCCAATTTAGGTCAAGCCTATATTATCGACTCCTTTATGGTGGTGGTGTTTGGCGGTGTGGGCAATATTTGGGGCACTCTGGTTGCTGGCATGACCTTGGGTATAGCAACAAAACTGGTTGAACCTTGGGCGGGTGCCGTATTGGCCAAGATATTAGTGCTGATCTTCATCATCTTCTTTATTCAGAAAAAGCCACGTGGACTCTTTCCACAACGTGGCCGTGCCGCCGAGGATTAAGTCATGTTTCTATGGAATCTTATTAAGCAAGATCGTGGCGGGCAGGTGCTACTCGCCTTGCTAGCCTTGGCGATCATTATTGTACCCATTCTGAATAGCTTACCTTCGGACCACCCGCTGCATATACCCACCTATATGGTGGCAGTGATGGGCAAATACCTGACACTGGCTTTACTGGCATTGTCTGTCGATTTAGTCTGGGGTTATCTGGGTATTTTAACCCTTGGGCACGGAGCCTTCTTTGCCCTAGGTGGTTATGTGATGGGCATGTACCTGATGCGCCAGATCGGTGATCGAGGCGTCTACGGACACCCAGAACTGCCTGACTTTATGGTGTTCTTGAATTGGGACAGCTTACCTTGGTACTGGATGGGACTGGATCAATTCTGGTTCGCCGCGATTATGATCGTGTTGGTACCGGGTGCCTTGGCTTATGTGTTTGGCGCACTGGCATTTCGTTCTCGTGTCTCAGGTGTCTACCTTTCCATCATCACCCAAGCACTGACCTTTGCGCTGATGCTGGCATTTTTCCGCAACGAAATGGGATTTGGCGGCAACAACGGCCTGACAGACTTTAAAGATTTGTTAGGCTTCAACCTGCAAGCACGTGAAACTCGGGTAGGCTTGTTTGTCGCCTCTGCGATAGCACTGGCGTTGGGTTATCTGCTCTGTCGTGCGGTCACACAAAGCCGTCTAGGAAAAGTCTGTGTCGCGGTTCGCGATGCCGAATCTCGCTCACGCTTTATGGGCTACCGCGTTGAGAACGTTAAACTTTGGGTCTTTACCCTATCGGCTATGATCGCGGGTGTCGCGGGTGCGCTTTATGTTCCGCAAGTCGGCATCATCAACCCCAACGAATTTTCACCGCTCAACTCCATTGAGATAGTGGTCTGGGTGGCGGTCGGTGGTCGTGCAACGCTCTATGGTGCCGTAGCCGGCGCCATCTTCATCAACTATGCCAAAACTTGGTTTACCACTGAACTACCCGATGTCTGGTTGTTTGCCCTAGGGGCGATTTTCATTCTGGTGACGGTGCTGATGCCAAAAGGTATTGTCGGACTGCTGCGTCGTAAGGAGAGCAACACATGAGCCAAGCATCCTTACTGAATGAGATTAAAGATAAAAACCGTGTCTTCTCGTTTATGCAGACACAAGCATCACCGGTACTGAATGTTGATAAGCAAATTCTGCTCTACCTTGAAGGCTTATCCGTCAGTTTCGATGGCTTCAAAGCGATCAACGACTTGAACCTCTATATTCGAGATGGTGAATTGCGCTGCATTATTGGACCCAATGGTGCTGGTAAAACCACCATGATGGACATCATTACCGGCAAAACCAAACCGGACACAGGTTCAGCCTGGTTTGGTCAAACCATCAACCTGCTGGAGCTGGACGAACCGGCGATTGCACAAGCAGGAATTGGACGAAAATTTCAAAAACCAACAGTGTTTGAGTCCCTGAGCGTCTATGACAATCTCGTGCTTGCCATGCCTGATGAGCGCAAAGTCTTCAGCCTGCTCTTCGCTAAACTTAACGGTGAGCAGAAAGATCGCATTGATGAAGTCATCACGCTGATTGGCTTAAAAGAAAACCACGCCATGCGTGCTGGCAGCCTGTCTCATGGCCAAAAGCAATGGTTAGAAATCGGCATGCTGTTGATGCAAAAACCGCGCTTGCTGCTCGTTGATGAACCCGTCGCGGGCATGACGCATCAAGAGATGGATCGCACCGCAGAGCTATTGGTGTCTTTATCTGGTTCTCATTCCGTGGTTGTGGTCGAACATGATATGGATTTTGTGCGTCAACTGGCAGGCAAAGATCGCACCGTGACGGTGTTACATCAAGGTAGTGTGCTGGCCGAGGGCAGCATGGATCAAGTACAAAATAACCGCAAAGTGGTTGAAGTCTATTTAGGGGAATAAGCATGATCACTATTCAAGGACTCAACCAATTTTATGGTGAAAGCCATACCTTATGGGATGTCGATCTACAAATTGTTGAAGGTCAATGTACCGTACTGATGGGGCGTAACGGAGTCGGTAAAACCACCCTACTCCAATGCATTATGGGCCATCAGAAAGTTTCTTCCGGTAGCATTATGCTTAATCCGTTGAATAAAGACTTGGTGAAAGTATCCGTGGAACAACGCCCTCGATTAGGCATCGGCTATGTCCCCCAAGGGCGACAGATTTTCCCATTGCTGACCGTCGAAGAAAACCTGCAAATCGGCTTGCCGGTGTTACCCAGAGGACAACGCAAAATACCCGATTACATCTTCGAACTCTTTCCCGTCCTTGCCGACATGATGCATCGTCGTGGTGGTGATTTGTCCGGTGGTCAACAACAACAATTAGCGATTGGCCGTGCCTTAGTGGTCGATCCAAAACTGTTAATCCTTGATGAACCCACCGAAGGGATTCAGCCGAACGTGGTACAGGAAATTGGCGATATTATCCGTAAACTTAACCGTGAAATGGGTCTAACTGTGCTGCTGGTGGAGCAAAAACTTCCCTTCGCTCGCAAAGTGGGTGACCGTTTCTGCATTCTGGATCGCGGACGTAAAGTCGCTGAAGGCGAGATGGCGACACTGGATGAAGGGCTGATTAAGCAGTATTTGACGGTTTAGTGATCCAGCTAACTAGGACTTAAGGAGTTTTACATCTACTTTACGCTGGGCTTTCATTTTCTGATAAAAGTTTTCATGAGAGCCCAACTGAAGCAAATAAAGTTCTAGGGCATTTTCGATCCAAGCATAAGCTAAAAGAACCAGTTGCTGATTAAGCCTAAACTTATGCACACGGAGATGGGACAGGTCGCCCTTTTTCTGCTCACCTATCTCTGGGTCAGCAATAATGATATCAATTTGATCCTCAACAACTTTAAGATGAGCCTCAGAGAGTTTGCACAAGGCTTTCTCAAAGCGACGAGTTTGGTAAACACTAATTTCGTTTTGTTTTTCGGACATAAGGCTTAACCAGACCTTGTTTCACTTCTTCTGCTGCAATCAGTGACTCATGAACAAACTCATAAGACAAGTCTGGATTATCAATCATAATTTGACCGACTTTAGCCCAGTACTCTATTTGCTTAGGTAAAGATCGGCTCTCAGCTTCAGCATACACGCGAGCTTGAGCGACAAAGTCATCATCTAATCTTACGCTGGTGGCCATAGGTCTACCTTGGAATAATATCTATGTGAATCTGGTAAATTACAGCCACTAAAATGCAACAATTTGTCGCGTTTTGCAACATAAATATAAGGTAAATTAATTGAGCTACGCTCATCTTCTGAAACTTAACCAACACTTTTATGCGCGCAAAAGCGTGAAATATTACATTTTTACGCGCATAAAAATGTTGATCCCTTCACTTCTAAAATGCTGTCACGAAAACTTTTAGACCACCACCAAAGTCGCGTCTATTCAGTTAGATCAATATAGTCATGTTAACTCTCTATTTTGGAGTTCATTTCGACATGAATTCACGGCATCAAAACAGAAATAACCTTGTGCTATGATCAACAGTTGATAGGATGTTCGACTATGGGGCCTACAATTTTTTTTATCGGTAGCATGTTTATTGGGGTAGGCTGACATTCATGCTGCAAAGTAGGCATTAAAGGGAACGCATGCAACAAGTTGGAATTTATGAACAGTTAATTACACAGCTTATCGCTAGTCGCATTGATCGAAAACGATTCTATGTGGGCGAACGAGAACTGAATAGTCATGAAGCCTCCACTTGGTTATCTCGTTTTCTATCGCACATTCTTGAGTATGCCATTGATTCAGTGCCAGCCACTGATGATCGTCTGCAACAGCAAATTGCCTTATCCAATCAATTGTTACTATGGCTAAAAACGCAAATCCAAGATAAAGATTTTATCGAAGACAACTTGCTAGCCAGCCAAGGCAAAATTCTGACGGCTTTGTACGAACTCGAGAATCCTGTTTCAGCCGATTTAAAAAAACTATATTCAGGACATTTTTCCGCTTACTGGACTGAGCCAGAGTGAGTTATTTTGTGGCAGTAATGCAGGGTTGTCACTGGAATCTGAATTGAAGCGAGAGATCTTGTTCAGCGGATAAAATCTGCTGGCTGGTATCCTTTATCAAGTGGGCAGGTATCCGTATTTTTTCGAAAAGAACTGGAAGAGTTTACCTCCAGTGGTCGCGAGCTAAACGTCATCACCACCTCCTACATGGGAGCGACCGACGCTAAAGCTGTCGAGTATTTGGCCAGTTTACCGAATACTCAGGTTAAGCTCAGTTATAACACCGAGCGCGAACGTTTACATGCCAAAAGCTATCTGTTTCTGCGCAATACTGGGTACCACACGGGCTATATAGGTTCTTCAAATCTCTCACGTTCAGCATTAACAAACGGCTTAGAATGGAATCTAAAAATTACCTCGCAAGAAATTCCACATATCATTAAGAAGTCATTGAGTACTTTTGAAACCTACTGGGCATCTCAAGAATTTGAATTATTTAATGGTGACGCAACAGTCGCGCAAAAGCTCAGAAAAGCCTTAAGCCAGCAGCGTGGTGATCATGAGGCGAGTCCAACACATTTCTTGATATTACACCTTTCCCCCATCAAAGAGACATCTTAGAGCAACTGGCTGTTGAGCGAAGTATTCACCAGCGCTTTCGCAATTTAGTGGTTGCAGCAACCGGAACCGGAAAAACCCTGATTTCTGCCTTTGATTTTGCCCGATTCATTAAAGAGAAACCGCAAGCTCATTTCTTATTTGTTGCTCACCGAGAAGAGATCTTAAAACAAGCGAGAGCAGCTTACCGTGGTGTATTACGAAACGGTCAATTTGGAGAGCTATGGGTCGGTGAGCATACGCCAGCGCATTACCGACAACTCTTTGTTTCCATCCAAACGTTAAATAATCAACTAGGCCAGCTCAATCTGACACCTGACTATTATGATTACATCGTGATTGATGAGGTGCATCACATTGCCGCATCCAGTTATCGTGCACTGCTAGCGCATTTCACACCCACTATATTGCTTGGCCTGACAGCAACACCTGAACGTCATGATGGTGGTGATATTCTAGCGGACTTTGGCGGTGTGATTGCGGCTGAGATACGTTTGCCCGAAGCAATCAATCGTCGGCACCTTTGCCCTTCAGTATTTTGGTATTGATGACGATACAGACTTACGCAACATCCCTTGGAGTCGAGGGCGTTACGACATAGCTCAATTAACCAACCTTTACACCCATAACCAAGCACGCTTTAACAAAATCTTGCTGAGTATGCAGGAGATCATCACAGACCTTGGCAAAATGAAAGCTCTAGCCTTCTGTGTGAGTAAAGAGCATGCGCAATACATGACACAGCAACTCTTATTGAAAGGCATTAAAGCGGATGTATTGACTAGTGATAACAGCCACGAGCGGCAACAAAAGCAGCAAGCCATTCGTTCTGGCAGCATCAATGTGCTCTGTGTCGTTGATATATTTAACGAGGGTGTCGATATTCCCGAAGTGGAGACCTTATTGTTTTTGCGACCCCACAGAAAGCTTAACGATTTTCTTGCAACAGTTAGGACGAGGTTTGCGTTTAGCGGAAGGCAAAGAGTGCTGTACCGTATTGGACTTTGTCGGTAATTCCCGCCCTGAGTATGATTTCGCCAATAAATTTAGAGCCTTGGTCGGTAAAAGTAATCGGGCCATCAGTGATGAGATAAAGCAGGGCTTTCCGCATGTTCCACTGGGTTGCCGCATCGAATTAAGTAAACGTACGCAAGAGATGGTGCTGAGTAATATTCGGCAGGCTTCACTGACATTGAAGCGCCTAGTATCGATGATACGACAGTATCCACAGCATTCCTCACTACCCTTAACACTGTCTAACTTCCTAGCCTTAAACCCTGAGATCGACCTAAACGAACTCTATAAGCGTGGATGTTGGTCCGATCTTGTGCAGCAAGCCCAAGATCACATCAACGACAACCCGATAGACGCAAGTCTGCTAAAAATGTTCACAAAGGCAATTCATAACAGAATTTTGACCTGTGATGACCACAGCTATCTGAGCTTTTTAAAGCAGCTTTGCCAAACTAACTTTGCAACAGAAGGTCTTATTCATCGTCATGCATTAATGTGTCATTACGATTTTTGGCAGAAAACAGGCCCAGAATCTGGCTTCGATTCGATTACACAGAGCCTTGCAAACCTGAATGTTTTCGAATTAAAAGCAGAATTATTGGACGCTCTCGACTGGCAACTGGCACAGACTAAACATCAACAACCACCCATGCATGCTTTGCCCGAGGTTCCGTTAAGATTGCACGCTCGTTATGCTAAAGAACAAATATTGGCGGCCTTTGGTGCAACAACTTTCAAGTATCAGCAACAGGTCAGAGAAGGTGTGTTTGCTATAAATGATCAAAACATCCTTCTGATGTTTGTCACCTTAGACAAAAACGAAAAACAGTTCTCACCCACCACCATGTATCATGACTATGCAATCAATGAACAACTCTTCCATTGGCAATCTCAAAATAGCTCAAGACCCGACAAAGGCCGAGGTTTGGATTACATCCAACATAAAAAGATCGGTAAGCGTTTGTTTTTATTTGTGCGTGAGCAAACTAAGGATGAATACGGTCGCACCATGGGTTTTGTTAATTACGGCGAAGTGGAGTATGTGTCCCATACAGGCTCGCAACCAATGAGTATCACTTGGAAACTAAAAGAGCCGATGCCAAACTTTATGTGGCAACAAGCGGCAAAACTGGCGGTGGGGTAACTATGCAAACACAAATTAAAAAATGGGGTAAAAGTGCTGCAGTGCGTATTCCTGTAAACATCTTAGCCCGTGCGGGATTGTCATTACACAGCCCTATAAATATTGAAGTTAAAGACGGCAAAATCATCATTGAACCAGCTTTAAAGTCAAAAAAATGCTTCAAGCTGCCCTTTACCGAAGAAGTTTTACTTCAGGACCTCACTGCTTATAAGGCCCATGCTGATGAACTGGAAACACCAAGAAGTGAAGAGTTAGTCGATTGATGAAACTCAATATTTAACTCATTTAGAGATGAATGGCTAAATTTGAAGCTGTTGAAGCAGCCCAAGAATTGAACAGCGAATAACATAACTGAAAGACATTAAACAATTCAAAATGCACCATAGTAGTGCAAAAACACCCCCTGCGACCCAATCAAGCGCACACCCTGCACCCCTTCCGAGCGTTCACACCTTATTTTCATGGCCGGAATAGCTGGCACACTCCTTGCAAAAATCTGTTGAACTACTGACAAGCGCTTTGCAAACATCTGCCAAGTGCCAGATGTACAAGCCAGATTTTTAAGAGAGTCATTACGATGGAATTATCACCCCGTGAAAAAGACAAGCTTTTATTGTTTACCGCTGCACTCGTAGCTGAGCGCCGAAAAGCACGTGGTGTGAAGCTCAATTATCCTGAAGCGGTTGCCTATATCAGTGCAGCAATTATGGAAGGCGCACGCGACGGACGAACGGTTGCCGAGTTAATGGACTATGGCCGCACCCTGCTGACCAGTGATGATGTCATGGACGGCATCCCCGATATGCTGCCAGACGTGCAGATCGAAGCGACCTTTCCGGACGGCACCAAACTGGTGACGATCCACGATCCTATCGTATAGCGGAGGTGAAGATGATTCCCGGTGAAATACAGGTCGCTGAAGGCGACATAGAACTCAACCCCGGTCGTGTAACTCGGCAAGTCAGTGTCGCTAACACAGGTGACCGTCCGATTCAGGTGGGTTCGCACTATCACTTCTATGAAACAAATGAAGCGCTGATCTTTGACCGTGAATCTACACGCGGATTTCGTTTGAATATTGCCTCGGGTACAGCGGTTCGTTTTGAGCCCGGTCAAAGTCGCACTGTGGAACTCGTCGCCTATGCTGGCTTACGTCGGGTGTTTGGTTTTCAAGGCAAAATCCAGGGCGATCTTTAATCGGCTAGGACTAGGATCAAGAGAAGGAGTAGCACTATGGCAACAATTTCACGACAAGCCTACGCCGAAATGTTTGGTCCCACCAAAGGTGACCGTCTTCGTCTAGCGGATACTGAACTCTGGTTAGAAGTCGAGGAGGATCTAACACTCTATGGCGAAGAGGTTAAATTTGGTGGCGGCAAGGTGATTCGTGACGGCATGGGGCAAGCACAGTGTCCGAGTGCAAAAACACCCGATCTCGTCATCACTAACGCACTCATTATTGATCATTGGGGCATCATCAAGGCAGATGTCGGCATCAAAGAGGGTCGCATCCAGAAAATCGGTAAAGCAGGCAACCCAGATACCCAGCCAGGCGTTGATATCATCATCGGTCCAGGCACCGAGATCATAGCCGGTGAGGGTCAGATTCTCACCGCTGGCGGAGTGGATGCTCACATTCACTTTATCTGCCCGCAACAGATTGAAGAAGCACTCTGTTCTGGTGTGACCACCATGGTGGGTGGCGGAACGGGACCCGCAACAGGCACTAATGCTACGACCTGTACACCAGGGCCTTGGAATATTCATCGAATGCTAGAGGCAGCCGACACTTTCCCCATGAACTTTGGCTTTTTAGGCAAAGGCAATGCGAGCTTACCCGAAGGATTAAAAGAGCAAATCAGTGCCGGGGCGATAGGTCTTAAACTCCATGAAGATTGGGGTACCACGCCTGCAGCCATCGACTGTTGCTTAACAGTCGCCGATGAAATGGACATTCAAGTCGCTATACATACCGACACTTTAAATGAAGCAGGCTTTGTTGAAACCACTTTAGCCGCGATTAACGGCCGCGTAATTCACACCTATCACACCGAAGGTGCTGGGGGTGGCCACGCACCCGATATCATCAAAGCTTGTGGTGAAAACAACGTACTGCCCTCTTCTACCAATCCAACTCGCCCTTACACGATCAATACCGTGGATGAGCATTTGGACATGTTGATGGTGTGCCATCATCTCGATCCTTCTATTGCTGAAGATGTCGCGTTTGCTGAATCGCGTATCCGCCGAGAAACCATCGCCTCAGAAGATATTCTGCATGACTTAGGTGCATTTTCCATTATCTCTTCTGATTCACAAGCGATGGGGGCGCGTCGGTGAAGTGATTACTCGCACCTGGCAAACCGCACATAAAATGAAGGTTCAGCGTGGCCCCTTGCCAGAAGATTGCGAGCGCCATGACAATTTTAGGATCAAGCGTTATATCGCCAAGTACACCATTAACCCAGCCATTGCACAGGGCATGAGCCATGAAATCGGCTCGATCGAAGTGGGTAAACTTGCCGATTTAGTCCTGTGGAAACCAGCTTTTTTTGGGACGAAACCGAGTTTGATTCTCAAGGGTGGCATGATTGCAACGGCACCTATGGGGGATCCCAACGCGTCCATTCCAACCCCGCAACCGGTTCACTATCGCCCCATGTTTGGTAGCTATGGCAAATCGAGTCAAAAAACCTCGATGCTGTTTTTATCTAAAGCCGCCATCGCCGCTGGGGTGCCACAACAACTCGGCTTGCAGAGCTTAATCGGTGAAGTACGTGACTGTCGTACCGCAACTAAAGACAAGATGGTTCATAACAGCTACCAACCCAATATCAGTGTCGATCCACAAACCTATGAAGTGATTGCTGATGGCGAGTTGCTAACCTGCGAACCAGCGACCGAGTTGCCCATGGCTCAGCGTTACTATTTGTTCTAACTACTCGTTCTAATCGCTTTACGTTAGATGGAAACCTTATGATTCGATTAACCGAAAAACTCGACACACCTGAAAGGGCGAATGCAACACTCAGTCTAACGATTGATCAGCGTATTCGCAGCCGACTTAAAGTCACCTTGGATGATGGTCGAGATGCTGGACTCTTTCTGCCCAGGGGACTCATTCTCCGTGGCGGCGACCATCTCAAAAGTGAATGCGGCTTGATCGTCGCGATTCAGGCATCGCCAGAGACCGTTTCAACAGTGCACTGTGACGATACACTTCTTCTGGCGCGCGTCAGTTATCACTTAGGCAATCGTCATGTCCCGCTGCAAATAGAGGCAGGCTTTGTGCGCTATCAGCATGATCATGTCTTAGACGCGATGGTGGAAGGATTGGGTGCCAAGGTGATCTGTGAGCAGCAACCCTTTGAACCTGAAGCGGGTGCCTACGCCAGTGAAGGTGGCGGTCATAGCCACTCTCACAACCACTCTCACAACCACTCGCATGATCATCAGCACAGCCACGATCATAAACCTTCACACTAATTTGATTGTTTGACTAAAGGATACTTCATCATGAACGCACGTTACGCATTTATCACTGGCTTAGGCTTACTGCTCATCTCACCGCTGCTATGGGCACATCCTGGACACAGCCACGACCACAGTAGTTTCGTCTATGGACTGATGCACCCATTAACGGGACTGGATCATCTTGCGATGCTGTTAGGTATCGGTGCCTTAGGCGCATGGCAGGCAACTAAACAGCGTATCCAACTCTATGTCGGTACGCTTGGCATTATGTTTGCTGGCGCCGTCATGGGACTTATCACAGGCTTTGAGACGGGTGTTGAAGCCATCATTCTGGCATCCATGTTTCTGATTGCGGTAGGTTTGTTCTTCTCACTTCGAGGCCTATTGCCAATGTTGGCCGCGCTGGTTTTGGTGATGTTCCATGGCTGGGCGCATGGTTTGGAGATGCCCGCTGGCGGTGTGATGACCTTTATGCCGGGAATGCTGGTCATGGCGTCATTAATCATGGCAGCTGGTTATGCGCTAGGTAAAACTTTCCAGCCTAAGTGGTTGGGTGCAGGAAGCGGTGTTGCCGCTCTGCTGATTACCCTGCTCGGATAAATGCCATGCTAGCAGACCTACGCCTGTTTCAACTGATTAGCCCTTCCCTACCGGTAGGTGCGTTTACCTACTCGCAAGGATTGGAATGGGCAATAGAGACAGGCTGGGTCAGTAAGGTGGCGTGTTTGGAAGATTGGCTGTTGGGTGTCTTACAGCAGAGTGTTTGCACCCTGGAGTTGCCGATACTCATTCGGCTGTATCAGGCTTTCGAGCAACAGGATTATGCCCAGGTACAACACTGGAGTGAAACGCTCTATGCCAGTCGAGAAACGGCTGAATTAAGAGCCGAAGAAACACAGCGCGGCAAAGCCTTATCGGTTTTGCTGCCTTCGCTCGGCATTGAGATTCCCGCATCAAGTCTTAACGCGGTGCAAACCACTCAGTTAGCAGGCATGGCATTGGCCGCTAGCCACTGGAAAATCCCTCTGGAAAGTTTATGCAGCGGTTACCTGTGGAGCTGGATCGAAAACAGTGTCATGGCCGGCGTTAAATTAGTGCCTTTAGGTCAAACGCAAGGACAACAGTTGTTGATGAAATTGTCAGAGGCCTTGCCGGATTTACGGACTCTAGCCATGAATCTTCCCGACGATGAAATTGCTGGATGCACACCTGCGCTCGCTATCGCCAGCGCTCGTCATGAAACACAGTATACGCGACTGTTTCGTTCTTAGCGGGTTGGCTAAAACTGATTCACTTATAGATAACTATGAAACCATTAATTGATCGACATAACAGGATTTCACCATGAGTGACTACAAATCTCCCTTACGTATCGGTGTTGGCGGCCCTGTTGGCTCAGGTAAAACTGCGCTCCTTGAAGTGCTGTGTAAAGCGATTCGTGACCAATACAGCATCGCGGTCGTCACCAACGATATCTACACCCAGGAAGATGCCAAAATTTTAACCCGTGCAGAAGCCTTACCGGCTGATCGTATTGTCGGTGTAGAAACGGGTGGCTGTCCTCATACTGCGATTCGTGAAGATGCCTCGATGAACCTCGCGGCCGTTGAAGAGTTGGCTAAACTGCACAAAGATCTCGATGTCGTGTTTGTTGAGAGCGGCGGTGACAATCTCAGTGCCACCTTCAGCCCTGAACTGGCAGATCTCACTATTTATGTGATCGATGTTGCTGAGGGTGAGAAAATTCCCCGTAAAGGCGGCCCCGGAATTACCAAATCCGACCTACTGGTGATCAATAAAATTGATTTGGCACCCTATGTCGGCGCCAGCCTCGAGGTCATGGAGTCTGACACGCTTCGTATGCGTCCCAACAAGCCCTTTGTCTTCACCAATTTAAAAGAGGGAGTTGGGTTGGATGTAATTATCGATTTTGTCATTAAACAAGGCATGCTCGATGCTGCTTGAGTATGAAGCACTCCTATGACTGACTTAACGCTGGGTGGTATGACGTCTAATCTAGAGCCAAAATCAGGTTGGCGCGCACGATTGGCACTCAGTTTTGCCCATCATCGGGATAAAACTCGAGTCGTTCGTTCAGAAAGAATGGGGCCCTTGTCCATCCAGCGCGCTTTCTACCCTGAGGATGAGGTTTGCCATAGCTATCTACTTCATCCGCCCGGCGGTGTGGTGGGCGGTGATCGGCTGGAAGTGGTCGTTGAGGTTGAAGCCAATGCCCATGCTCTGATAACAACCCCCGGTGCCACTAAGTTTTATCGCTCGGGTGGACGACTGGCTCACTATCATCAGCAGCTAGAGGTGAAAAGTAAGGGCGCTTTAGAATGGTTTCCGCAAGAAAATATTTTCTTTCCTGACAGCCAACTCAAGATGCACACCCAGATAGATTTACAGACAGGTGCTCGATTTATCGGTTGGGAGATGCAATGCCTCGGTCGACCCGCCATTGATGAGCGCTTTGATCAGGGACAGATACGCTCGTCATTACATCTCTGCCTGGATGGCAAACCACTATTAATTGAGCACTTCAACACCCTGAATGATCAACTTCAAGGTTCAGCCAGTGGTTTGCGAGGTTACCCGATGCAAGCCACGCTCTTTATCACACCCGCTGACGATCTGTTGCTGGAAAAAGTGAGAGAGACCATCCAACAATCCCTTGATCATTGGAGTCATCCCGATATCCAAGTTGGAGCCACTCGTTTAGATGGGCTTATCGTGGTTCGCTTTCTCGGCTATCAAACTGAAAGCTTGCTGCAGTTAATGACGCTGGTATGGAAGACAGTCAGGCCATCGGTAATGAATCGGACTGCCTGTGTACCCAGAATCTGGGCAACCTAATCCGATTAACTTAACATCTCGTTAAATACCGATTCGATATCGAAGTCATCAAGTTCGTCGTCATCAATTTTGAGTGACTTTTCCACATGTTCGAGGTGCTCTAGCATTAACTCACTCGCTACGGATGCATCGCCTTTTTCAATAGCTTCTACAATCGCATTGTGCTCATCGTCTTTACAGGCGGAAGCAGCCGGCGAATCATATAGAGAGATAATCAAACTGGATAAAGCGGTTAGGCGTCTGACTATATCCGAAAAAATAGAATTACCGCTCAACTCTGCCAACAGAATATGAAAATCACCGGTCAATTGAGTCAAACGTGCATGATTTTTTTCAGCTCGGGCTTGTGCCTCTTCCGCTAAATGTTGTTGCAGACGCTTAATCACATGAGCACTAGGTGAACTCGCTAATTGCTCTACAACAGAGACCTCAATCGCTCGACTGCCGCAAACACTTCCACTGCATCACGTGCAGTGGGCCGCGTCACATAAGCACCACGATTTTGTTTCAAAGTGATAATACGATCTTGGGACAGACGAAAAAAACACTTCACGTAACCGTGTACGACTGACACCAAAAACACGGCATAGACGCTCTTCCGACAGCTTAAGCCCTGGTGGCAATTTACGGTTTGCGATGGCCGCAAACATCAAGTCGTAGATGCTTTGGTTGTCTTTTACCTGCTTAGTCAACGCTGAATCCTAATGAGTGTGTGATTTTTGGAAAGAGCATACACCATCTTAACTTACCGGCGTAAGGGTTTCTAAAGAGTGAATACAACGCACCAAGCGACACTTAAGAGGCTGATAGCATCATCAATTTAGAGTAAAAGCATAGGGCATACTACAAGCGATACATCAAGAAAGAACCCCTCAGAAATAACCCTAGTTGTGTTTAAACACTCCATAGAAACAGAAATTAGCTTTATTCTACTTCCTTATAGTGAATAACATCCTCAAAAACCAACATCCCCAGCCAGAATTGCGATAAGCATGTGGCTGATCCGCAGAAAAAATAACGGTTTCTCCCGCACTATATTGATGCCATATACCTGATAAGCAAAGATCAAGCACACCCTCCAGAACCAAAATTCGCTCTGTCACCCCTCGCTGATGCGGCGATGAGTGTGACTCAGCACCAGATGCCAAATGAAGTTCTACCCATTCGAAACCGACCTGAGGATCATATGGAAGTGTACTCGGACCTCGATTCCCTTTGCTTTATTAGACTCAGCTCTATTCAGTTGTGTATAGACATCATTCTCTGGACTTACCCAACCGCTCACCAGTTGCGTAAAAGAAACCTGAAAGCCTGTGGCGATTTTCCAGAGTGTTGCCAGAGTTGGGCTGGACTCACCGCGCTCGATTTGACCCAGCATCGCTTTACTCACACCCGTTTTGGCAGCAGCATGATCTAAGCTCCATTGACGAGACTGCCGAAGTTCACGTAACCCTTTGCCTAATCGTATTTGTTGATTTTCCATCGCGATAACCTGTCTTACATCGTCAGTTGTGCACTATAACGCACAATGCTAAGCTGTGACAAAAATGCGCTATAACGCACACCTAATGGATACTGATAACAGGTTTTTTATGTCCTTGCTAAAAGATGTTTCACTTTCCAGTTTCACTGCTGGCTTTATTGCGGTATTGGTTGGCTATACCAGTTCTGCTGTCATCATCTTTCAGGCTGCCGCCGCTGCCGGAGCGACTCAAGCCGAGGTGACGTCGTGGTTTTTTGCGCTCGGTATTGGGATGGGGCTTTCAACCCTAGGCTTAACCCTCTATTACAAAACGCCCATCTTAACCGCATGGTCTACACCTGGCGCAGCTCTATTGGTGACCAGCCTACCCGGCTTTTCGATGGCTGAAGCAATTGGTGCGTTCATTTTTAGTAGCCTACTCATCACTTTGGCAGGGCTAACAGGTTGGTTTGAACGTTTGATGAAGCTTTTACCTCAAGAGCTGGCCAGCGCCATGTTAGCGGGGGTGTTGTTACAATTTGGTTTAGCCGCCTTTCAATCCGCTGAAACACATTTATTACTCGTAATCAGTATGTTTATCGGCTACTTAGTCGGTAAACGATATTTACCCCGCTATGCTATTTTACTGGTGTTGATGCTTGGGGTGTTACTGGTCAGTGTGCTAGGAGAGTTTAAGGTAGAGCGCTTAACTTTTGAGCTCGCCTTGCCTATTTTTACCGCACCAAGCTTCTCGCTTGCGGCAATCATCGGTGTCGGAATACCACTCTTTATCGTCACTATGGCCTCTCAAAATATGCCTGGCATCGCCGTTATTAAGGCGTCAGGCTACAATCCGCCCTTATCTCCGATCATTAGCTGGACTGGGATTACTTCGTTGCTACTGGCACCTTTTGGAGCCTTTGCTCTGAATCTAGCAGCCATCACTGCTGCTATCTGCATGAGTGAAGAAGCACACCCTGATAAAAAGCGACGCTACACAGCGGCTCTATCCGCAAGTTTTTTCTATATTATTAGTGGATTATTAGCAGCATCTGTTGCGACTTTGATGTTTGCATTCCCACAAGCCCTCATACTCACGCTGGCAGGATTAGCACTTTTATCTACCATCGGTAATGGATTAGCGAATGCTTTAAGTCAAACAGATATGCGAGAAGCAGCTCTGATCACTTTCCTCGTCACGGCATCGGGGATGACACTGTTTGGAGTAGGCAGTGCTTTCTGGGGTTTATTGGCAGGGATGCTGGCTTGGCATCTGATGCATAAGCCAGCGACAAACTGAACACTTAGGAAGAAGGATGCTCGGCAATCCAGTGTCGGGCAATATCCTCACGGCGTGTAATCCATACCCCTTCATGCTGCTGGACATAGTCAAGGAAACGCTGCAAGGCTTTAAAGCGCCCCGGACGCCCGACTAATCGGCAATGTAAGCCAATCGACATCATTTTCGGCGCGTACTCTCCTTCCGCATAGAGCACATCGAAGCTATCCCTTAGATAGTTGAAAAACTCTTCACCATCGGCAAAGCCTGTTGGGGAAGAAAAGCGCATATCGTTACAATCCAGTGTATAGGGAACAATCAGATGAGATTTGATTTCTCCATCACGGGTTTCAATCTGCGTCCAGAAAGGGAGATCATCACCATAATAATCTGAATCATAAAAGAAAACCGCCTGTTCAACGACTAGGCGTCGTGTATTTGGAGAGTCTCTCCCCGTATACCACCCCAAAGGAGCGTTACCGGTGAGTTGTTTAAAGATCTCTATCGCTTCTAGAAGATGCTCCTTTTCTTTGGCTTCGGGCATATCTTGATAATGAATCCAACGTAAGCCATGACAGCATATGTCGTAACCTAAGCGTTGAAACTCGGCTGTCAGTTCAGGATGCCGTGCCATTGCCATCGCCACACCAAAAATGGTCATCGGCAGTTGACGTCTTTCAAACTCTTTCAAAATACGCCACACACCCGCACGTGAGCCGTATTCGTAAATCGATTCCATACTCAAGTGACGTGCTGCAAAGGGTGTCGCACCAAAGATCTCAGAGAGAAAGGTCTCAGCATGTGCATCACCATGCAACACAGACATTTCCCCTCCCTCTTCATAATTGAGCACAAAATTTAAGGCAACTCGCGCCTGATTTGGCCAGCGAGGATGAGGAGGATTCGCACCATAACCTATCAGATCACGGGGATAATTTTTATTATTTAGCATAAAGATCTCCAACTGAATCCTGATCTATCCAATGTATTTGTTCCGCTGTAAAGTTGTGCTCATCGCAATTCGGGATTTCACCACTTCGATCCACCACGAGCAACTCATCTCCATCTTGCGTGACAATTAATGGGTGGTGCCAGACACCTGGTGCATAATTGACTCCTTGAGAGCCATCACTGACAAACAATCTCATTTTTGTTGGATCTGGCTGATCTGCAGGAGGTGCAACCACAATCAAAAAAGGCTGACCTTTAAGTGGTACAAACGCCTGAGAGCCGTGCGGGTGACGCTCCAACATCTTTATTTGCAATGGAAAGCTATCAGCGATGGGTTTTCGAAAAATACTAATGATGGCGTGCCCATCTTCAGGACCCAGCTCAACTTCGGCCATTTTATGATAACGTTCTGTCGTACCACCATTAATCAAAAAGTGGGAGTACTGGTGGCGATCGATGACTTGACCGAAGGGTGCAAAGTTCTCGACAGTCAGCGGCGTCACTTTAAGCAATTTAGACATGTTTGCCTCTTTCAGTCTTTTTATGTTTCAGCATAGATAGCTGAAATCATTCTGTGATGTACAGTTTTTTTTTTGCAATGTTTGATCGGATAAATCTGACTATGCAAATAAATTAAAGGCTGTTGATTTAATTAGGTTAGATGCCTTAAAAAACATTTTCGATTCAACCTCAAAAGCCAGCCTAAAAGGCCGTTTTGTATGATAGGATTTGCTTAATTTTGTTGATAAACATTGTCTCATCCAGTCAATAGCGGGATGCCAGACGAATGAAAGGACTAAACCATCATGCGTTTTACTCGAGCCAATCATCCTTACCGAACCCTTGTATTAAGCGCTAGTGTTATTTTACCCCTGTCTATGCTCTCTGCTTGTGCGTCCACGAAAACAGAGACAACACATAACCCTGCATCATCCGCTGTTGTTCAAACACAACCTGTTAGTCAGACAACTCAGTCATCTCCTCAACCGACTCTCGAACAAACCAAACGCCATGAGAGTTTCGATGCTTGGCTTGCTGATTTTCGACGTGATGCAGCGGCTCAAGGTATTAGCTCTAGAGCACTCTCAGCCCTTGATAATGTTCGCTATATTGAACGTATTATTGAACTAGACCGCCATCAACCCGAGTTTGTTAGACCTATTTGGGACTATTTAGATGGCGCCGTATCAAGAACACGGATTGCTAATGGTCAAGCAAAACTCGCTGAACATCGTCAAACCGCCATGCAAATGCAGCAACGCTTTGGCGTCCCCGCAGAAGTGATTGTGGCTATCTGGGGAATCGAAAGTGATTATGGTCGCAATTTTGGTAGTTTCTCAGCGCTTAGTGCATTCGCCACCCTAGCCTATGATGGCCGCCGCAGTGAATTTGCGCGTACAGAGCTGCTAGCCGCATTACGCATCATTGATAGTGGAGAGATCGCCGCTGATGAGATGATCGG
>JAJOJN010000084.1 GCA_021208565.1 Nitrincola sp. | reverse complement strand
CAATCCAAGTTACCCGGTCGTAATGGTAACAAGTTCATGTCAGCAAAAAAGCATCAATAATCGCATGGGCTTGTTAAAAATGATCATGGATGAAGCGTCTGATCGTTTTTAGCTTTGCAAATCCATATCGCAATATCAAACCATTGAAGCTTCAAAAGGTTCATATCGACGCATTTTCGTTACATGAAGTCAATCGCATCATTGAAACGGTTAGAGAAGACTACCGAAACTATTATACCGTGCGCTTCTTTTCAGGTATGCGCTCTGGCGAGATCGATGGATTGAAATGGGATTATGTCGATTTCGATCGAAAGCAGATCCTTATTCGTGAAACCTTGATTGCAGGTGAAACTGAGTATACCAAAACCAATGGGTCTCAACGCGAGATCCCAATGCTAGGGCCTGTCTACGATGCGCTGATGGATCAATATAAAGCGACAGGTCGACTCAGTCGTTATGTGTTCTGTAATCATGAGGGTAATCCCTTAGATCAGAACAATGTTACCAAGCGAGTCTGGTACCCCCTATTACGTTATCTACGCCTTAAAAAGCGCCGACCTTATCAGACACGTCACACCTGTGCCACATTGCTGCTGGCCTCTGGAGAAGTTGCAGAGTGGGTTGCACGTTTCCTAGGCCACTCATCTACAGAGATGTTATTTAAAGTGTACTCACGCTACATCCCTAACCTTACCCGTATGGATGGCTCAGCCTTTGAAAACCTTGTGCGCAAGCAATATCTGCCTGCCGAAGATGAACCAAACAACGACAACTCTTGATCAATTTTATTGGAGAAAGACTATGAACAATATGACAACGCTTGAATCCAACAAACCTCATCATGATATTTTGCGCATTACGAGTATTGTTTCGCAGCCTGATGAAAACGGAGATCCAACCCATATTATCAAACTCGGTTGCTGGAACATGACCTACACCGGTATCGCCGATACTCACTGCATGATTGATCACGATGTACTCAAGCACATGGGTGTTGTTGAGGTCATCGGTCATCGTTACTGGGAAAATAATGAAGCCGTTATTTATCTCACTTACATTGGCAAACCGAGCGTCAATCAATTCATGTCCTTGCCTTGTTTATACACCCTGCCGAAGGATATTTGCCCTCTTCCTGACAAAGCAGCCAAACTTGTTTCTGCGATCAATGGCATGAAGACCACGCCACTGAAACACATGATTAAGCTCGTGCTAGAGCGAGGTGACAGACTTGAACCGTTTATGCGGCTACCAGCAAGTCAGAAGGATCATCATGCACATCCGGGTGGTTTGCTAGAGCACTCCTTACAAGTTGCCAATAATGTTGTGGCAATGATCGAGATGAATGAGCCAGATCTTCCTATCGAGATGAAAGAGGCTGGTTTTGTTGCGGGACTCTTTCATGATATCGGGAAGCTGATGATCTATAACGTCAGTGGCTACAAGCAACCCGTTGTAGGATTGATTGATCATGATCAACTAACCCTAGAGCTCTGTGCAAATGGGCTGGCTCATCTGGATAGAGTGATGCCAAATGTATCAATGCTATTACGACATGTCTGGACATGCGCATCTCCGGGTGCTCGATTTGGTATCACAGCTAAAACCACTCTCGCCCGTTACTTGCGCGATGCTGATGGCCAAAGTGCGATGAGCCATAATCATCAACGCGTTACACGCAACTACCAGCTATGCGGTTTTCGCTCTATCCACAAACAGCAATTTTGGAATCCAACACTAGGACATCAGGCTTAATGAAACCTGATGTTCCGGATGTACAGGACAACTTATCACACAACGAGGTAACAACCATGGCTAACAAAGATCTTGATATGAAAAATATCAGTGAGGTGTCGAACGGTTTTATGGTTCGAAAAACGATTATGGGCGTTCAAAAGCAGTATTTTTTCGGTTTCAAGAAATATGGAAGTCGCGATGCCGCATTAAAGGCTGCAAAGAACGCTAGAGATCAGTTATTGATGGAAACTCGGCATTACAGAGCTGTTCGCTCTCATCATCTTCACAA
Source organism: Nitrincola sp. (assembly GCA_021208565.1). GTDB lineage: Bacteria > Pseudomonadota > Gammaproteobacteria > Pseudomonadales > Balneatricaceae > Nitrincola. The sequence continues at coordinate 19,825 of JAJOJN010000084.1, read as the reverse complement.
CACAACGGGTATTATTGGCCTTTCTTGGCGCTGCAAGCAAAACCCATCACAACCCCAAAAAATCATTCATCAATTTAGAGTTCAAGCACCTGATCGCTATAGCCGTCATAACACGGGCACCAGCGAGTCGATTAAGGACAAAGGGCTATGGCATGCATACAAAGCCGCCGCGGAATGGCGTCAGAATAAAACGATAGCGGTAAATGGAAAGCTTAGTGAGCTATTCCAAAAAACCGAACTGACTCGCAGAGCTAGTATTTTGAATGCTTTTCTGTGCTTTTTGGATTTTTATCTGAATGAACTGAGCCAAACCAAAAACAAAGCTATCAAAAATGAGATGCGTGTTGCCTTATCAGAACTGCTTGCAGACCCATCTACACCCGTTTGCATTAGGCTACACGTGATTGACCAACTGACTAACAACACCTCACAGTGCGCCTGATTTTCGGGCCACTGTGATCTTTAAAAACGTTTTTTTAACACTTCCTTTCTGCCAAAAGTCATCTTCAACTCATTTACTTACTCTTTTTTGCTGTGACTCTCTGATAGGATAACTATAAATTATCTAGAGACATGAATACGCCCCTATGAGCAGCAGAAAAAACTCTCGCCAACTTTATCAACTTCGGATTGAACTTGAAGAATCATCACCTACAGTTTGGCGTCGACTGCTGGTTCCAAGCATATCACCCTGGATCAACTACATCACGTCATTCAAATTGTCATGGGTTGGCAGAATATGCATTATCACGTTTTTAAAACGATCGATGCGTGTTGCTTTACTGAGCCAGAAGCACTGGAAGAAGGGTTTGATAATTGGTTTGATGAAACCGATGTTGTCCTCAGTGACTTACTTCATAACCAAGCTAACAAGTTAACTTACGAATATGATTTCGGTGATTCTTGGAGTCATCTCATTACACTTGAAAAAGTCCTTCCGCTCATTGGTCAACATGAAGCAGATATTCTCTGTCTTGCTGGGGAGTCTGCATGCCCTCCTGAGGATTGTGGTGGCATTCCAGGTTATGAGAATCTCATTCAAATTTTAGAAGCCCCCTCTGACACCGAGTACGAAGAGACCTTAACTTGGTTGGGTGAAGAGTCATTTGATCCAGCTCATTTTGATACCGAGCGGTGTAACAATCGCCTTCAAATGATGCTGAAATATAGCCCACTCTTAATTCATGATGAGATTTACGATAACTTCCTCGAAGTTAAAGATGAGCTGGATCAACTTTTATCTACGATTTCAAAAAAGGATCAGTGGCAAGCACAAGCCATTATTGATCAATTTTTAATGGACTCATTAGAAGAAGACATGGCATCCAGTGGGGAGTTACCTATGACTCCTGACGAATTACATCAATTGCTCTACTCCCCCTTCGATGCCGAGGACGTTATCCAGTTTAATGCACAAGCCGCTCATGTCGAAAATGCGCCCATCTTGGCCATTTTTAAAGTTATGGCAGAAGCCGCACAGCATAAAGGTATCAAACTCACACAACGTGGTAACCTACCTTTAAAAGTGACTCGTTTGATGATCAATGCCATCCCTGCCGACTTGACCTATGGTAAGTTTGTATGGGAGCACAATATTCGAACCGAAGAAGATGTTTACCCTGTCCATTTCACACGCATATTAGCCATTCTTGCCGGTTTTTGCCGAATACAGAAAGGGACCCTTTTGCTAACAGCTAAAGGACGAAAGGTACTTGAAAAAGAACAATGGGGTCAGTGCTTTCATGAACTGATGAAAACAGTCTTTACGCAGTTTAACTGGGCCTACATAGACGGACATCCTGAACTCCACATGACTCGCTCCGTTAGCTGGATGATGCTTTACTTACTTGGAAAAGACCATCTTGAAATCCCCAGCAAAGTAGCCGCTGAAGCAGTACTCAATATTTTTCCAATGCTGGTTAATGAGGTACCCGAGAGTGAGCTAGCGTATACATCGGCTGAAGAAGTGGTCATCAATGCGCTATCGAATCGGTGGTTAAGTCTTCTCGGTCTTACAGGTCTGATAAAGTACAGTGAGATCGAAACAGATCATCCATACAGAGATGAGTATATGATTAAGATGAGTCCGCTTGGATATGCATACTTAAACTGGAAAGCACATTAAAGCCCAATCGATTGATTAAAGTCAAACAGATGTATTAGACATTTTTATGTTTCCATCAAAGGATCAATCAACCCCATCTCCTGACTAGTCATCAGTTTTTCAATATCGACAACAATAGCCATACGCTCACCCACATTGGCTAATCCAACAAGATATTCAGTATCAAAAGTAGAGCTAAAATCCGGTGCTTTCCGAATTTCTTCAGGTTGTAATGCAATCACATCTGACACCGAATCAACTACCATGCCTACGATACGCTGGCCTAGATTTAAGATGATCATGACGGTGAATTCATCATAAGTTGCATTGCCCATGTGAAATTTGAGTCGCATATCTAACACAGGAACAATCACTCCCCGCATATTGATAACACCTTTGATATAGTCGGGTGTGTTAGCTATGCCTGTTATAGAGTCATACCCTCGAATTTCCTGTACTTTCAGGATATCAATTGCATACTCTTCTTTACCCAGAGTGAATGTTAAAAACTCCTCAACATCGACTTGGTTAGCTATTTCTTCTGCTAAACTAGCCATACTGCTACCTCAATTATTTTTCATTAATGACAGAACTAGGTCATTCATACGCGCCAATTTGTTAATATCCAAAATCAAAGCGACTCGGCCATCTTTTGACTGCAAGCGGCGCATTAATGCACCTTTTCTTGCAGTATTAGGGTCATATTGATCAAGTGTACTTGTATTTCCATGTAACTCTCGATTGACATACGATGCTGCAAGGTTAAATTTTTTAGAGATTTCTTAGTGAAAATTCTAGTGAGAGCAACGTAGAAATTTGGTATGGTTGCGCCTCTGTCAGCTACCGATAACTCATGTAGAAACTCATTTTTTGGTCGAAAAACAAGGCTACCACATTTTGGTAGCTGATCTCCTTCCGACTGGATTCATCACATGAATGTTGCGGTTATCATCTGAATTCAGGAAATACATTTAATATACAAACAATACATTATTTTCCAATGCCATATGCTCATGAATATCTGTATAAAATTCCGATATCTCATTATATAGTGCCCACCATTTTGGGCACGCATCCTTAGGCAGTAGTAAATCATTTGTCAAAAACAGCAAAGTATCTAAAGCTTCAGATTGCTGTTCATGTTCATATTGAAGAAAACGCATCTGATTTAATACCATATCTTTCTGACCAAGACTGATCATTGGAAAAACTGAATTCTCTTCCAATGACATATGCTCAAATAGATCTAGCATCACATTTTTCAAATGGGATGTTAAACCCTAGGACATAAAGGTTCACTTATATGATTAGTCTCAATATATTCTGAAAGTTCAATTAATGACTTTAACTGTTCACGATGTTTATCATGATAATGAGTGATCAAAAACTCGATGACTTCCGAATCTTTTTTTCTTTGACCATACTTCTAATAAACTATCAATACTGCTAATCATAAATATTCCAATGTATTTTAGTCTTGATTAGAACAAAAAAATATTCATAAAAAATACCCATTAATAGGTAACTTTGGTTTTTGGGATCTGTTAAAGATACATGTTGTCAATGATGGAGCTATCTAGCCGCTTTCAATTCAGAAAGGGTCTAGTTATAGAACGATGGCTGAACGATGGGCATGAATGAGTTCTCTAGCTATGTTGGCGTTACTCTTGCGGGTATTATCACCGGCTATCTCGCCATTGTGATAGGACCGAAAATGGGACTCTTTGTATTTGGCTCAGCGGTCATAGGCCTCGCCATTATTCTCAGCCTAATTGTAATTCGTTAGGCTCATCAGTTGGCAGAGGTCGAAAGTGCCCAACATGCAAGCGGTTTGGCTACTGGTCCTAAAGCACGATTACCTAAAAAGATAGCGGTTACTCCGACCATGCAAGACGTCATTAGACTTGTAAGCTGGCGAGACCGCCCTATGGCTGTGTTCAGCCAAGGGGAGGGCTGGTTGAAACATTCATAGATGCGCTAATCTCAACGACAGGAATGTTGATCATCGATTTTATCGTTCTTCTAGCAAAAGGTTTAACATTCTTTTCAAGCTTTGGTATTGGGTTGCTTTTTGCACTGATATGAATCTGAATTATACAATTGAGAAAAGTACAGTGCTTCATGCAGCCCGCATTATGGCATCAATTTGTTGTGACCCGACAACCTGTCCTACAAAAATCAAGGTTGGCGACTCTAATTTATATTGATTAATACTCAATTCTAAATTAGCTAAGTTAGTGCGTATACTTCGTTGATCTTTTTGAGTGCCCTTCTCTACTAACAACACAGGCCAGTCGGCAGGCAATCCATGTCGTTGTAGCTCTAAGCTAATCACAGATGCTTTGGATAACCCCATATAAAATACTAAGGTTTCGTTAGGTCGTGCCAGATCTGCCCAAGGCGTTTCGGTGTCATCACTCAAATGAGCGGTAATAAAACGAACACTGGTCGCTACTTTTCGCTCAGTTAACGAGAAGTTACAACTCGCCGCACACCCTGCAGCAGCAGTAATGCCCGGCACTAGCGTATAGGGAATATTTGCTTGATCTAGCGCCTGCATCTCCTCAGAGACGCGACCAAAAATCAATGGATCACCCCCTTTGAGTCGAACTACTTTTTTACCTTGTCGGGCTTGATTAACCAATAAACGGCATATTTGTTCTTGAGACATACTGTGTCGACCCTTCAGTTTTCCAACATAGATTCTTTCTATGCCACTAGGAATTTCTTCCAGTAACTCATCACTGACCAAGGCATCATAAATTAAGACATCCGCCTGCAAAATGAACGACCACCCTTTTCGAGTGATCAATTCTGGATCACCAGGACCTGCACCCACAAGCGCCACATGGCCACAAAGGTCACTCTGTTTATTGCATAACATCTTCAACCTCCTGCGCGATTAGCGCTTTGAGTTCAGGTATACAGGAGCCACAATTGGTTCCACATTTTAAAGTTTTACCCAGGGATTCAATACTCTCTGCGCCAGCAACAATAGCCTGCCGTATACTCTGGTCATTCACTTGAAAACAACTACAAATCAACTGAGTAGATCTTTCTTCTGAGTCTTTTCTCAATAAATCATGTGTTTGCCTGTCGGTGAGCGTCAAATGAGCAAACTCTCGGTCTAATCGGCTCAGATCAGGAAACTGGTTGTTAGGTGAGACTAGCAGCATCCATGACAGCCGCCCCTGTGCCAAGGACACAGCGCGAAAGCTACCCTCAGGTGCAGTTTGAAGTTGTAAATCAGCCGACTGGCCCAAATGAATCTGACACCAGTCATTCCAATTTAAAGGCCAATGATCATCCGCTAACACATAACCCATCGAATGTTCGAGAGGTACACGAGCCCAGTAGCCCCGCAAATTAACCTGCACACCCGGCCTTGTCAGAAGTCTTGCATGCCAGGCCGTGTCATGTTTTATCAGTTTAACGGCACCCTGTTTGGACTCGGGCTGGCCTGAAATTGGATCGCTGATTGATTGAATTAAGGCATTACAACGGCCTTCACTGCTAAAGGATTGTGTCCAATGCATCGGCACAAATACCTCACCCCTTCGCTGCCCAGAAGTGATGCGAACACTCCCTGTAAATTGTCCTTGTGCATTGCTCAAGGTGGCCAAATCAAAGTTCTGCAAAAGATGGTGCTTGGCATCTTCTGGATGAAGCTCAACAAAGGGCTCATCACGATGCCGAAATAAACTCGGCGCTCGACCGGTTCGGGTCATGGTGTGCCATTGATCACGAATGCGTCCGGTGTTGAGCAATAAAGGCTGATCCATGGACAAGCGCTGTAATGGTTCTTGAGAAGTGATGGGAATGAGTCTTGCCTTGCCCGAAGGGGTATAGAAGTTTCCTGTATCAAATAAGCGTGCTGTTCCCTCACGAGCACTGGCATTGATGGGCCATTGCAGAGGCTGCAAGCGATCATATTCCGATTTACTGATTTCACTCAGTCCACTGATATCAAAGCATCGCTTTCCTTCATTCTCAAAACCCGATAAAGCGGCATGTTCTGCAAAAATTTCTGCAGGGTTTTGATAGTCAAATGCCTGTGCAAAACCTAATCGCTTGGCCACTTCACAGATAATTTGCCAATCGTGCAGCGCCTCACCAGGAGGTAAAACGACACCACGTTGGCGCGAAATACGGCGTTCTGAGTTCGTGACCGTTCCATCTTTTTCACTCCAACTCGACGCTGGCAAGGCTATATTGGCTAATTTGAGCGTGTCTGTATCTGACATGGACTCTGACACAATCACCTGGTCACAACGGCTCAAGGCGCGCCGAATCAGTGGCGTGTTTGGTAAACTCACCATGGGATTGGTCGCCATAATCCAGATGAGTTTAATCTCACCCGCTTCAAGCGCCTTGAACATCTCCAAAGCTTTTAACCCAGGTGCTGTCGCCATGTGGCTTGCCTGCCAGAAGCGTTGAACGCGATCGACATTCTCTGGATTAAAATCCATATGAGCAGCCAGTTGATTGGCCAAGCCTCCCACCTCACGCCCACCCATGGCATTTGGCTGTCCCGTCAAGGAAAATGGCGCACTTCCTGGTTTACCGATTCGTCCTGTTGCTAAATGACAGTTAATCAAACTGTTCACTTTATCGGTACCAGAGCTGGATTGATTCACCCCCTGAGAAAACAAAGAAACCGTTCGGGGTGTCGCCGCAAACCACTGAAACAAGGTCATCAAGTTTTGCTGACTAAGATCGGTTTTTTCGGCGGCTATTTCCAGACTAGGTACGTCTGCCCTAGCCGCCACGAGGGAAGCTTCAAACCCTTCCGTATGTCGAGCAATAAAGTCCTTATCCAGATGTCCCTGATCAGCCAAGTAAACCAGTAGTGCATTAAATAATGCCGCATCACTACCCGGTCTGAGTGGTAAATGCAGATCAGCAATATCACAAGTCGCTGTTTTTCTAGGATCAATGACCACGACTCGAAGAGTTTGATTCAAGTGCTTAGCGGCTTGAATGCGCTGATATAGAATCGGATGATTCCAGGCAGCATTGGACCCAACAAGTAAAATCAAATCGGCATTTTCTGGATCTTCATAACATCCTGGGACAGCATCTGCTCCAAAAGCACGCTTATGACCCGCGACCGTCGACGCCATACACAAACGGGAATTGGTATCAACATGAGCAGAGCCCAGAAAACCTTTCATTAACTTATTGGCAACGTAGTAGTCTTCGGTAAGTAATTGACCCGATAGATACATCGCGACACTATTAGGTCCATATTGATCAATCGTGTTACGTATTTGTGTGGCAACCTTATCCAGCGCCCTATCCCACGTCACGGCACACCCGTCGATACTGGGTATTAACAAACGATCCTTTTTTGAGGTGGTTTGATGCAGTGTCGAGCCTTTAACACACAAGCGTCCATAGTTGGCGGGATGATCTACATCACCAGCCACATCCAACAGCTGTTGATTATGAACCTCAGTTATGACACCACAACCTACACCACAATATGGACAAGTGGTTTTATGTTTCATCCTATTACCTCAAAAACAACCTCTCTACTACTCTCGTCGTCAGAGAATAGGAGTGGGCGCCGTTGCCACTATTTATCGCATTAAGATTGTTGATTGAATCTAATATCTACTCAACAAAGATTCGAATACCTTTTTAATTGTTTAGCAAAAAACACACCATTTTTAAATATGCGATAAATATCAATATTTTAATTATTTGATGGGCAACTGAATGGACACATTTTGCAGTAAAAAGATGCGCTTTTATTGGTGCGCCACAAACAAAGATGGAGCATTTCGTAGGTTTGCAGAGCGCTTTTTGACGACTTAATGGGTTGGAATAAAATTTGCTTAGATCTTATTAGTATCAGGTTTTGGAAAACATTATGCCCTCAATTAATGCAAAAGACTTTTTGCTCGCATCAAAGCGCAGTGAAATTGCCAATTTAGAAGCGTTATTAATGACGGGTGAGCTCGTCAATAACATCAGGCAATTGGTGCATATGCTGCAACGAGAGAGAGGGTTGACCAATGTTTTCTTGGCATCCGAGGGCAAGCGTTTTAAAACTCAGCGTCTGGAACAAATAGAACTCTGTCGTCGAACAGAGTGCGTGTTGCGAGAGCGACTTGCTAAAGTTGATTTAGGAAATGCTTACCCGTTTGGCAGTGTAAGGTTATACACACGCATCGCTTATGTTTTACATGGACTGGACTCTTTGGCTGAGATTCGTGAGCAAGCCTTGCAGTTGCGGATTAAGGTGAAAGAGTTTACTCGCCTTATGAGTGAGTTAATCGCAGGTTTACTGTCTGTCGTCTTTGAAGCAGCAGACAATTCAACAGATCCTGATATTACCCGTGCATTGGTGTCGATGTTCAACTTTATGCAAGGCAAAGAATTTGCTGGACAAGAACGCGCTTGGGGGGCTAGCGGATTTGCCGCAGGACATTTCGAAACCGAAGACAAACAAAAAACTTGAACATCTTGTTGAAGCTCAAGCACGATGCTTCGAAATCTTTGTTGATTACAGTAGCCCCAGTCCGATTACAAGCTGGAAAACATTGTTGGTTCATGACTGTTCTAATGAACTGGAAAGACTCAGAAAGATTGTTGCAAGATCAAACGCCAATGAGAAAGTACCGTCTGCTTTTAGTGAAATCTGGTATGAGGTTGCAACCTGTCGAATCGACTCGCTAAAAGAGATCGAAGAGATGCTTAGCGCGGATCTACTTGCCCTATGTCAGATGAAGTTAGACGGTGCAAAACTCGATTTACGAAATCATCATTATCTTCTTAACTGCCTAAGTTCAGAAGCTTTGAACACGTCATTAAATTTCGTGCAGGATTCTATTCATAGCTATGAGGCACAGACAACCGATGAAATGCCACCCGTAAGCCGTTCAGTTTATGAACTGCTTAAAGCACAATCGATTCGTTTGCAGTCAGTGAGTGATGAATTACAGGAAGCTCGTCAAGCACTGGCAGAGCGAAAAACCTTAGAAAAAGCTAAGGGATTGCTGATGCAATATCAAGGGTTATCAGAAGAGCAAGCTTATCGACAAATTCGTCAGTCCGCTATGGATCAGCATATACGGTTAATCGATGTAGCCAACATCATTATTGAACGTACACAAAAGCTCCTACGAAAAAATGCAGATTGATGCTCTGAACTCACCTTTCATCAAATGACTTGTTTCAGTGCATGATGCACAAAAGATGTGCACAAAATGAAACCCAACTCTGCTAAAAACTCCTCTAATTGATTATATATAACTGATATTAATCATTTAAATAAATATGGCATGGTTAATGCTTTATCTAAAACAAATCAAAAAACTTTATGACTAACAAAGTCATAAAAGACCTTACATTGTAAGAATCGGACAACGGCGTCCACCTCACATCTTTTCATTAGATGCCAGAGGTGTCGCCGTTTTTTTTTTGCTTTAAATTTGCTCATTAATGATTTGAGCACAAGGAGTCACAGATGAAATCTGAATCGAAAACAGTCAATAACGCGAAACCGATTAATACTCAAAGACGTCGTTTTATCGGTGGCATGGCAGCCATCGCTGGTGCAACCAGCATGGGTGGTTTCTTGCCAAGCATTATTTCAAGTGCGAATGCCGCTGGCTCAGGAAGTCTAGAAACCAAATCAGCAAAGCTTGGCTTTATTGCACTCACTGATGCAGCTCCCCTATTTGTGGCACTTGAGAAAGGATTTTTTGCCAAGCACGGCATGACCGATGTAGATGTTCTAAAACAATCTTCCTGGGGCACCACTCGTGATAATTTAGTTTTAGGATCTCAGCGTAATGGCATTGACGGCGCTCATATTCTGACACCTATGCCGTACCTTATCGCTTCAGGTGCAATGACAGCCAATAATATTCCTGTCCCGATGTATATTTTGGCACGATTAAACCTCGCTGGGCAATGTATCTCCGTTGGTCGAGAGTATAACGATTTAAAAGTCGGTTTAGACACGACCGCTTTTGGTCAAGCACTGAGTGCAAAACGTGCCAGTGGATCCGCTGTTAATGCCGCCATGACCTTCCCGGGTGGAACTCATGATATGTGGATACGTTATTGGCTTGCTGCGGGTGGAATAGATCCCGATCGGGATATCTCCACGATTGTTGTTCCACCAGCACAGATGGTCGCTAACATGCGAGTGGGCAGCATGGATACCTTCTGTGTTTGTGAGCCCTGGAATCAACAATTGGTTAATCAGGGAATCGGTTACACCGCCAACACAACGGGGGAAATTTGGCATAACCACCCCGAAAAAGCCTTTGCGATGCGTGCGGATTATGTGGATGCCAATCCAAATTCAACCAAAGCGCTACTTAAAGCTATTATGGAAGCCCAGATGTACTGCGAAGAGCCTGCGAATCGTAGAGAAGTGGCTGAAATTTGCTCTCGTCGCCGCTGGATTCATGCGCCATTTGATGACATTGTTGATCGTATGCAAGGTAACTTTGACTATGGCAATGGAAAAGTTATCGAAAACCACCCAGATCAGATGCGCTACTGGAAAGATCATGCGTCCTATCCGTTTAAGAGCCACGACCTTTGGTTTTTAACTGAGAATAAACGCTGGGGATATCTACCTACTTCCTTAGACTCCTCTGCCCTGATCGATCAAGTTAATAGAGAAGATATTTGGCGAGCAGCGGCACTCGAACTCGGTGTCGATGCTGCTGATATCCCAGCTACCAGTTCTAGAGGTGTCGAAACCTTCTTCGATGGGAAGGTGTTTGATCCCGAAAATCCGCAAGCCTACCTCGATAGTTTAACCATGACTCGTCTATAAATCGCTTTGGCAGGAGGCAATACCATGACTGCAAGCACACAACCGAATTTACGCAAACTCACTCCAGTCGTTCAGCCGAGTGTTATTGTCAAGATCGGCAAAACTATGAAACCCTGGGGAGATAGTTTTATTAAAAACGTCCTCCCAGCACTGATTGTTGGTGCAATCTTCTTATTGATCTGGGAGTGGATGACCTCATCCGCCAGTGCCACCCTTCCTGCACCCTCTAAAGTCATTTCTGATACTTGGGAATTGATCGTTAATCCATTTTACAACCACGGCGGAACTGATGTTGGCATGGGATGGCAAATTCTGGCGAGTTTGGAAAGAGTCGCTTACGGTTACACGTTGGCCGTGATTGCCGGTATTAGCTTGGGGGTTTTAGTTGGGCAGTCTACTTGGGCCATGAGAGGACTGGATCCCATCTTTCAAATTCTTCGCACCGTCCCCCCCCTTGCATGGTTACCTATTTCTTTAGCGGCTTTTCAAGATAGTAATCCTTCCGCCATCTTCGTTATTTTTATTACCGCTATTTGGCCGATCATTATTAACACTTCAGTTGGCATCCGAAATATTCCGGAAGATTACCGCAATGTGTCCAGAGTCCTTTCCTTAAATGGCTATGAGTACTTTGTAAAAATCATGCTGCCAGCCGCTGCACCTTACATCTTCACTGGTTTAAGAATTGGTATCGGCCTTTCATGGCTAGCCATTGTGGCAGCAGAGATGCTGATCGGTGGTGTGGGGATCGGTTTCTTTATCTGGGATGCGTGGAACGCATCGATGATCAGCGACATCGTGCTTGCATTGATTTACGTCGGCGTGGTTGGTTTTTTACTCGATCGTTTTATTGGGTTCATTTCAACACTGGTCACACGAGGCACATCTGCACAGTAAACGCACAGCAACGATCTATGAATTTACAGACGATGAGAGGTCATAATCATGTCTAAACATTATTTGGCGATTGAAGGCGTCAATAAAACCTTCGGCACTGGAAACAAAGCCACCTGCGTCTTGAAAGATGTCAATTTGAACATTGAAAAAGGTGAATACATCTCCATCATTGGGCACTCCGGTTGCGGAAAATCAACCGTCCTCAATATTGTTGCAGGCCTTCTTTCAGCCAGCAAGGGAGGCGTCATTCTGGATGGCAAAGAGGTCAACTCTCCCGGCCCAGATCGCAGTGTCGTCTTCCAAAACCATTCTTTGCTGCCCTGGTTAACGGTTTATGAAAATGTAGCCCTAGCGGTTAATAAAACTTTTAAAAAAACCAAAACAGCAAAGCAACGCCATGATTGGATTCTTCGCAGTCTAGAGATGGTGCATATGTCACATGCACTGGACAAACGACCTGCCGAGATTTCTGGAGGAATGAAACAGCGAGTGGGTATTGCCAGAGCCCTGGCTATGGAACCTAAGGTTCTACTACTCGATGAGCCTTTTGGTGCCCTCGATGCATTAACCCGAGCTCACTTGCAAGACGAAGTGATGAAGATACAAGCAGAAATTAACAGCACCATTATCATGATCACTCATGATGTCGATGAGGCCGTGCTGCTATCGGATCGAATTGTCATGATGACCAATGGCCCCGAAGCAACCATCGGTGAGATTTTGACCATCGACTTGCCAAAACCACGCAATCGCATCGAACTCGCGGACGATCCAAAGTACAACCGTTACCGTCGAGAAGTGTTGCGTTTCCTTTATGAAAAACAACGCAAAATAGAGCCGCTCAGTTCAGCTAAAAAATCTGATTCGATTAACGCTCAATCAAACAGCAAAGCAGTGAACGCTTAATTTCTAGTCATAGAAATAGTGACTTTATTCGAGGTAGCGCTATGAAAAAGCAATGTGTGGTGATCGGTAATGGCATGGTTGGCCATCATTTCGCCGAAAAGTTTTTAGAGTCATCAATGTTGAATGAATATGATCTCATCATTTTGGGTGCAGAATCCTGCCGTGCCTACGATCGTGTTCACCTATCGGAGTATTTTGATAATGCTGACCCTAAACATCTTCAGCTGGGTGATGAGCAGTTTTACAGCGAACAGGGCATCACGCTTCGCCTTGCTGAACCGGTGACCCATATTGATAGAGATCATCAACGCGTTATCACCGAACAAGGTGAATACCCTTACGATAAATTGGTCATCGCTACCGGCTCTTACCCTTTTGTTCCGCCCATTCCGGGGCGCGACCAAGCCCATTGTCTTGTATACAGAACACTAGATGATCTAGATGCCATTCAAGCCAGTGCAAACGAGGGCAAGGTGGGCGTGGTTGTCGGAGGTGGACTACTTGGGCTGGAGGCCGCTCACGCCTTAACAAAACTCGGCTTAGATGCGCATGTCGTTGAGTTCGCACCACGTTTGATGCCTGTTCAATTGGATGCCCAAGCAGGACACCAACTGAAACGAAAAATTGAGGCCTTAGGTGTTAAAGTGCATACCGATAAGGCAACTAAAGCAATCGTTCAGGGTGATCAACATCGGTTAAAGATGTGCTTTGCAGATGAGACTTCATTAGAAACTGATTTAATCGTTTTTTCAGCGGGTATACGGCCGCAAGATCGATTGGCGGCAAGCGCCGGACTGGCCTTGGGTGAAAAGGGCGGCATTCTTGTCGATAATCATTGCAGAACCAGTGATCCTTCCATTTATGCGATCGGCGAATGTGCCGTCTGGAATCATCAACAATTTGGATTAGTTGCACCAGGATATACCATGGCACGTGTTGCCGTAAGCCATCTTACTGGTGATGGTGAGGTTACGTTCACGGGTGCCGACATGTCGACCAAGCTAAAACTCTTGGGTGTCGATGTGGGATCAATTGGTGATGCTCATGCCGTGACACCAGACTCTTTAACCTATCAATACTCTGATGAACTTTTGGGCATCTACCGAAAACTGGTTATCTCTCCTGATGGTAAATATCTGTTAGGCGCCATCCTAATTGGTGACAATAGCTATTACGATACTTTACTGCAGTACACTCTGAATGCGATTGAACTTCCAGAATATCCTGAAACCTTAATTTTACCAGTCACCAGTCAAACAGCACCTACACTAGGTGTTTCAGCACTGCCCTTAGAGGCCACTATTTGCTCATGCCACAACGTTTCTAAAGGCGACATTTGTGAAGCCATGAATGATGGAGCGGTGTCACTCTCTGACCTCAAGGCAACTACTAAAGCAGCAACAGGTTGCGGCGGTTGCAGCACCATGGTGAAAAACGTACTCGAATATGAGTTAGAGAAGCGAGGTATTCATGTCGATAAGTCGCTCTGTGAGCACTTCAACTACACCCGACAAGAGCTGTTTCACCTCATCAAAGTTGAAGAGATTAAAACCTTTGATCAATTAATTGAACGACATGGTCAAGGTGGCGGTTGCGATATTTGCAAACCGGCTACAGCTTCTATGCTGGCGAGCATCTGGAATGAACATGTGCATGAACCCGCTCTTGTGGGCCTTCAAGATACTAATGATACCTTTATGGCCAATATGCAGAAAAATGGCACCTATTCTGTGGTACCCAGAATTCCAGGCGGTGAAATAACGCCCAGTATGCTGATCAGCATTGGCGAAGTGGGTAAAAAGTACAATCTGTATACCAAGATAACTGGCGGTCAACGTATTGACCTGTTTGGTGCAACTCTGGACGAGCTTCCTTTAATTTGGGAAGAGTTAATTGCGGCCGGTTTTGAAACGGGTCACGCCTACGGAAAATCATTACGCACGGTCAAATCCTGTATTGGTGATACGTGGTGCCGTTATGGCGTTCAAGACAGTATGAGCATGGCCATCAAACTTGAAAATAGATACAAAGGGTTACGAACGCCCCATAAAGTCAAAATGGCGGTTTCCGGATGTACACGCGAATGCGCCGAAGCACAAAGCAAAGATATCGGTGTGATCGCAACTGAAAAAGGTTGGAATCTTTATGTCTGTGGCAATGGTGGGATGAAGCCTCGCCATGCCGACTTATTTGCGACCGATTTAGATGATGAAACACTGGTCAAATATATCGACCGGGTATTGATGTTTTATGTATACACCGCAGATCGTCTACAAAGAACTTCCGTCTGGATGGAAAATCTGCAAGGCGGGCTAAGATATCTTCGCGAAGTTGTGATTGAAGATAGTTTGGGGCTTGGCGAAGAACTAGAGTCTAGGATGCAAAGTGTTGTCGACAGTTATCAGTGTGAATGGAAAACCGCTTTAGAAGATCCTTCTAAACGCAAGCGTTTTAGAAGCTACGTCAATGCCAGTCAACCCAGAAGAGCCACTATCGAATTAATCGAGGAAAGAGGTCAAATGATTCCTGCAAGAAATATTACAGAGGAGGAACTAGCATGAACTCGATGACAACACTTACTTCTCAATGGCTTCCCATCTGTACCGTTGATAACTTGATTCCCAATTCAGGTATTGTGGCCCTATTGAACGGAGAGTCCGTGGCGATTTTTTGGCTACCCCATGCAGAAACAAAACTTTATGCACTATCCCATCTAGATCCATTTTCTGGAGCGGAGGTTATCGGACATGGATTGATTTGTGAAAGCAAAGGACGCTGGTCGGTTGCGTCCCCTGTTTACAAACAACACTTTGATCTTGAAACAGGTCAATGCTTAGAAAGTGATGAGATTAAACTCACTTGTTATCCCGTTCGGATTCACAATAACTGGGTAGAACTGCAGAATACGCAAGCTAAATCTCAGCTTGCTCATATTCAATCTAAGGATACTTTGTAAGTTATGGAGTTTTTACCTCTTTTTTTCGATCTCAAGCAGCGGGATGTGTTATTGATCGGTGGCGGTGATGTCGCTCTTAGAAAAGCTCGACTACTCAGTCGTGCTGGAGCAAGATTGACAGTGCTCTCACACGCAATCAACCCTGAGTTAATTGAATTGCTGGAGCTGTATCAAGGTAAAGCGATCCTAGGTGATTACCACGCAGACCTATTGCAGAGTATGACCTTGGTGTTGGCCGCAACTGATGATGAATCATTGAATGAGCAGGTATATCATGATGCTGTAAAGGCCAATGTCCCCATCAATGTAGTGGATAACCCACCCCTATGCACCTTCATTTTTCCAGCCATTGTTGATCGTTCGCCTATTGTCATCGGAATAAGTTCAGGCGGTCCAATCTCCAGTCTTAGCACGAATTTTACGATCAAAATTAGAAAGCCAAATCCCAGTCAGTTTTAGTCGGTTAGGTCAGTTAGTTGGCCGCCTTCGTGATCAGGTGAAAGCTCGTTTTAGTTCAGTCAATGAGCGTCGTGTTTTTTGGGAAGAGGTGCTAAATGGTTCAGTGGCTGAAAAAGTTTTTGCTGGTCGTGATGATGAGGCAGAGGCATTATTAGTTGCACAAATCAATGAAGGCTTAGCAAAGGGTAAGATCGGAGAAGTCTATTTAGTCGGTGCTGGACCTGGAGATCCAGATTTATTAACCTTTAAAGCACTTCGTTTGATGCAGCAAGCTGATGTGGTGCTTTACGATCGACTAGTATCCGATGCAATTCTTGAACTGTGTCGTCGTGATGCGGACATGATCTATGTCGGTAAAAAACGAAGTGAACACGCGTTACCTCAAGAGAATATCAATCAACTACTGATTGATCATGCCAACGCTGGTCGCCGGGTGGTTCGATTAAAGGGGGAGATCCGTTTATTTTTGGCAGGGGTGGAGAAGAGTTAGAATCGCTCAAAGCAGCAGGAATTTCATTTCAAGTTGTACCTGGTATTACCGCAGCCTGCACCTGCGCTTCATACGCAGGTATTCCACTGACACATCGTCATTATGCGCAATCCGTTAAGTTTGTGACAGGTCAATTTAACAACAGAACAACTGATCTGAATTTTTCGGAAATGATCACTCCCAACCAGACCATCGTTTTTTATATGAGTCTACATGCCCTAGAAATGATCGTGCAGGGCCTTATGCAGCACGGTAAGCCTGCCGATACTTTAATTGCTATTGTGTCCCAAGGGGCTTCAACACAACAGAGGGTTCTTACAGGAACCTTAGATAATATTGAAGAACTTCAAAATCAGGCACAACTTGAGGCACCTGCAGTCATCATCGTTGGTGAAGTTGTCGCATTACATTCACAATTGAGGTGGTTTGGCAAAGATCGCTCACAAATCTATAACTAGGAGAGCAACATCATGTGGTCGCAAACACATGACATTTATCAAGCATAAGTTTAAACGAGACTGCTATGCTTATCCAAATTTTGGAGGTATGCATGGAGTTGGTTTGTCCTGCTGGAAATTTGCCAGCACTTAAGAAGGCTGTCGATGAGGGAGCTAATGCCGTTTATTTTGGCTTTCAGAACTCAACAAATGCTCGTCAGTTTATTGGCCTAAACTTTTCCGATAAACGAGCACACGAAGGCATTAACTATGCTCAATCACGAGGGTGCAAAGTATTTTGCGCCATAAATACCTACCCCCAGCCATCAGGTTGGAAAAATTGGACTGAATCAGTTGATCAGGCGGCAAAGCTTGGTGTTGATGCACTAATACTAGCGGATATGGGTCTGCTCGATTATGCCTCACAAGAGTATCCCGATCTTTCTCGCCATCTTTCTGTTCAAGGATCTGCAACAAGCCATAAAGCACTAGAGTTTTATCATCAGCAATTTGGTATTAAACGCGCAGTTTTACCTAGAGTACTATCGATTAACCAAGTAGAAAGCCTTGCAAAACAGTCACCAGTAGAATTAGAAGTTTTTGCTTTTGGTAGCTTGTGTATTATGGCGGAGGGAAGATGTTATCTTTCCTCGTATCTCACAGATGAATCACCTAATACAAGAGGTGCATGCTCGCCAGCAAAAGCAGTGCGTTGGAAAGAGACTGATTCCGTTCTGGAGTCACGCTTAAATGGGGTATTGATAGATCGTTTTAAAAAAGGTGAACATGCTGGCTATCCGACTCTATGCAAGGGTCGATTTGAAGTAGAAGGTTCAGTTTATCATGCTATTGAAGAACCTGTAAGCTTATCCACTCTAGATTTATTGCCGAAACTACAGTCTATTGGAATATCAGCAATTAAAATCGAGGGAAGACAACGGAGTCCAGCCTATGTCGCTCAAGTGACAAGCATTTGGCGCAAAGCAATTGATTCATTAAATAATTCGTTAAGTCAAGAACAGCATATGGTATGGGCTGCTCAACTGAGTCAACTTTCTGAAGGAAGTTTAACAACGCTTGGGGCCTACCACCGGAATGGAAATAAAAAATGTTAAAGTTATCACTAGGACCTATCCTTTATTATTGGTCAGTTGAAAAAAACACATGACTTTTATCATCAAGTTGCTAAATGGCCCATCGACCAAGTTTTTTTTAGGTGAAACAGTTTGTGCTCGTCGTCGCAGTATGAAAATTGAAGACTGGGAATTAATTGGTAAAGAATTAGCTTATGAAGGAAAAGAGATTATTTTCTCAACTCAAACCTTAATTGAATCAGAAGCTGACCTGAAAAATATCAATCGAATAATCGAAGTTGTGCAAAAAAATAACTGGCTGCTTGAAGTCAATGATCAGAGCGCTCTTCAGTGTGCTATCGATGCGGATATTCCTTTCATCTCAGGACCTTCATTAAATATTTACAACATTCGTAGCTTAAACATACTTATCTCTTTAGGCTTAAAGCAATGGTGCTATCCCCTAGAGCTAAGCAGGGATACTTTAGTGGATTTTCAAAGTAACTTGAGAAAAGAAAAAATTAATATCGATACTGAAGTGTTCGCATATGGGAATCTACCACTAGCATGGTCATCTCGTTGTTTTACTGCACGATTTCATGACCTACCCAAAGACAAATGTGGATTTGTGTGTCAATCTTACCCAGACGGTCTTATGATGCGGTCTCAAGAGTCACAAGATGTATTTGTTCTAAATGGAATACAGACGCTTTCTGGGGCCCGTTGCAACTTACTCAATCAATTATCTTTCATGGAGGAACAGGGAGTAAAAACAGTTCGTTTAAGCCCACAAGCCCAAAATATGGGGCAAGTTGTTACGGTTTTTGACAAGAAACGTCGAGGAGTAGTTGAGAAGGATCAAGAAATCCCTCTCTTTGCGATTCAAGATTGTAACGGTTATTGGTTTGGCCGGCCCGGCATGGAATACGTCCTATCAGAAAGCCAACCATCTTGAAATTCTAATATTCAGTTAAAAGCAGATTTTCGTCGAATGAGTCCTTGACGAAAATCTGCCAATCTACAACATAATAGTCCAAGTTTTGACTCTTCAATTGACCAGTCAAGACCATCAAGTAAGTTGCGAACACCCAGACCAAGCTCAGTATCGCCCTCAATCAATAGCTTTCTTTGGAAAAACAGCCCATCAGCATCCACTTCTTTTCTAGCAAGCTGCAAAAATGTTATCAAATCTCCGCTTATTGTTACCTCACCAGGGCACTGACTTAATTTTAACTTATCATCCTTAAGTGTTAGCGTGATCAAAACTTCAAAGCCAGTTAACTTCAAACTGATAAAACGCTCTTCTAGTATTGTGAAGTCACCACTCTCAATATACTCCCCAAATATATCATTAAGATGTGGTTCTAAAATTTTTCTTTTTTAACCAAAAAGGCGTTTTTCTATCTAGATTATTTAATAATTTAAACTTAGTTTTAGAAATAAAATCAGATTCAAGAAAGCCTGGTGATAAAATCATAATAGAAACGACCTAATATTAATGAAAGACTTGGTACTCACAAATATATAGGATTAAAAAATTATTCATCCTTGATTTAAGTCAAGACAAAGATAGATAATCATTCCGTTAATAGATATTAAAACACATTAACTATAAAGACTACTTATTAATAATTAATAAAATACCCAATATTAGGTAGATCAAAAAAAATTAAAAAAGGATATCATTGAGCAAAAGTATT
>JAJOJN010000049.1 GCA_021208565.1 Nitrincola sp. | reverse complement strand
CTCAGGACGGCTGACAAAATCCTCTTCACTGTAAAGGCGAATACACACACCCGATGCCACACGCCCACAACGACCCGCACGTTGATTGGCACTGGCTTGAGAGATCGCTTCTACAGGTAAGCGCTGCACTTTAGAACGATAGCTGTAACGAGAGATACGCGCCAAACCGGGATCAATCACGTAACGAATACCGGGAACGGTAAGCGAGGTTTCGGCCACATTGGTCGATAGAATAATTCGCCTACCCGCCTTGCGCTGTTCATTAAAGACACGATTTTGCTCAGCTAAAGAAAGTCGTGCATAGAGCGGTATCACTTCGCAATCACGTAGCTCTGCTTTTCTGAGTGTATCCGCTGTTTCACGTATTTCACGCTCACCGGGTAGAAAGATCAGAATATCACCCGGACCACCATCTCGACGTGATCGATCAATGCTATTAAGTTCCTCGACCGCTTGTAGTATCCCCTCTTGAAGATCTTGGGCTTTGTCATCTTCCACTTCCAGCTCATGTAAGGGGCGATACAGCACTTCAACAGGATAGGTTCGACCCGACACTTCGATAATGGGTGCGTTGTTGAAGTGTTTTGAGAAACGCTCCAGATCGATGGTTGCGGAGGTGATGATCACTTTTAGATCGGGGCGGTTTGGCAGTAGCTTCTTTAAATACCCCAGTAGAAAGTCGATATTGAGGCTGCGCCGTGCGCTTCGTCGATGATGATGACCTGATATTTTTTTAACCAGCGATCATGCTGGGTTTCAGCCAGCAGTATGCCATCGGTCATCACCTTGATTTGGGTCTGTTCACTGACTTGATCGTGAAAACGCACCTGAAAACCGACCCGTTCACCCAGTGTGGTTTTGAGTTCCTCGGCAATTCGGGAGGCCACAGCTCGCGCCGCCAAACGTCTAGGCTGGGTATGACCAATCAATCCTGATTCGCCTAAGCCTAACTCCAAGCACATTTTGGGGATCTGAGTGGTTTTACCCGATCCTGTTTCACCCGCAATTACCACGACTTGATGGTCACGGATGGCGGCTTGTATCTCTTCGCGGCGGGCGGAAACGGGAAGGTCTGGGTAGTTAATAGGCGAGGTCAAAACGAGCGAACTCCAGTATTTGTATCAAAATAGTCATGAAATACTAACGCATTAACATCATTAGTTCATATCGATTTGACACTACACTCTACCTAGCCAATATTGAGGGCGTCTTCTATCATGTGATACAGCTAGAACTTGAATATCAGAAACCGTTTCTCGGTATACAATAGAAAGCGGAAATTTACGAAGGGAAGCTTTACGAATATTTGGGCGCCTTTCAACCTTCCAGGATTTCGGAGATTCACATATTAAACGAGCCAGTGTATCGAATTCATCTATTAACGAGTGGCCGAGTCCAGCAACCACAGACTCATAGTAACCCACTGACTCTAAGAACTCAGCTTCTGCATCAGGATGAAATGAGTAGTTCATTTAATCAATGACCACGCCTTTTTCATGACCTCATGACCTGGTACAGGTTTGACGTCACCCTTATCAAGCTCTTCTGCTCTCGTGGATGCTAGGCTCAACCAGTCAGACTCTAGCTCAGCTTTAGAAGGTGATTCCAAGCTAAGAATCAACTTCTGAACCAGTTGAGTGCGCTCTTCTTTGGAAAGATTAAGTGCGTCATCCTCAATTTTT
This sequence comes from Nitrincola sp., assembly GCA_021208565.1. Taxonomy (GTDB): domain Bacteria; phylum Pseudomonadota; class Gammaproteobacteria; order Pseudomonadales; family Balneatricaceae; genus Nitrincola. Next base: position 20,245 of record JAJOJN010000049.1, on the reverse strand, counting down.
CGAAAATTCATAACTTAGCCTCTTATACACTCTTCACTCACTATTGAAAGAATCACTCATCTATAAAGTATAGCCTGTTGTTCAATTAACACTGTCAAATTAATTAATCACAAACTGGGCTGATCCAAGTAGGTCGTGTCATCCATGCCCATACGTAACTCTCGAATAACCTGCTTCTTCTCAGCCGCTGTCCAGTCGGATGCCGCCACTTGTCGGTTTAGAGATTCGAGTAGTTTATCGGGGTTAAAATTCACATATTGCAACACACGCGCGACAGTATCACCACGTTGAAGATGGCTAATATCAACCTTACCCTGTGCATTGAACTCCACATTAGCAGCATCGGTATCGCCAAATAGATTGTGAAGGTCCCCCAGTATTTCTTGATAGGCGCCCACTAAGAAAAACCCTAACAATCCTTGCGTGGCTTCCATCGGTGGGTAAGGCAAGGTGGTTTCCAAGCCTTCACCATCAACATACTGATCAATGCGCCCATCTGAATCACAGGTAATATCACGGATTACACCACGACGGGACGGGTATTGATCCAAATTACGCAGCGGCAGGATGGGGAAGATTTGATTAATTCCCCACACATCAGGTAGCGACTGGAACAGCGAAAAGTTGGCAAAAAGTTTATCCGCCATCTGTTCATTGAGTTCATCTAAAATCGCACTGTGATGACGCTTGGCTGGATTTAAACGCTGCATTAAATACAGAGCCGTTGCGCGCATCATCTGCTCACCGGCGGCGCGATCCAACAGTGTTAAATCGCCATGCGTGAACGCATGATTCAGGTCTTGGTTGTGAGTAATCAGGTCATGATAGACCTCACTTAAACTCCGATCACGCCCTAAGGCATCCTGATAGTTTTGCCAAATTCGATGAAGGAGTGAATGAGCTGTTTCAGCTGGCTCATTTAAACTATGAACCACCTGCTGCTCAATACCGATGATATTGGTCACCAACACCGCGTGATGCGCGGTTACAGCACGTCCTGACTCACTGATGAGCTGAGGCTGAGGTAGGTCATGCTCCATCGCCACTTCTTTGAAGGCTTGAACGACTCGTTTCGCGTATTCATCTAAGGTGTAGTTCATGGAGCAAACACCGCGAGAAGCGGTACCTTCGTAATCAACCCCTAAACCGCCACCCACATCGGCCACATCCACTGGCATCCCCATCAATCGTAGTTGGGCATAAAAACAGGCGGCTTCTCTTAATCCTACACGAATATCTTGAATATTGGCGATCTGGCTACCCAAGTGAAAATGCAGCAATTGAAAGGCTTGCACTTGATCATGGGCACGAAGGATTTCAATCGTTTTTAGGATCTCGCTTGCCGACAGACCGAATTTGGATTTTAAGCCACCACTGTCTTGCCAATTGCCTTTACCCACTGTCGATAAGCGTGCTCTGACACCAATTCGAGGTTGAACATTCAACTCTTTGGCGACTCGCAATACGTCATTTAATTCGCTGGATTTTTCCAACACGATGTAGACTTTGTGCCCTAAGCGCTCACCCGTTAGCGCCAAACGAATATAGTCCTCATCCTTATAACCATTACAAACAATTGTCGATTTTCCCGGTTCAGCCAGTGCTAACACAGCCAAAAGTTCGGGCTTACTACCCGCTTCCAACCCAGTACGACCCTGTAACACCTGTCGTTGACCTGCAACGATCGCTTCAACCACTTCGCGCTGTTGATTGACTTTAATCGGATAGACGCTTGTGAAGTGAGCTTGGTAGTTTTCATGCTCTATCGCTCGATCAAAACTCTCCACCAGACTCGCGACGCGATGACGCAGTATATGAGGAAAACGCACTAAGACAGGCAGCTCTAATCCGCGTGCCTGAACCATTTGTAAAATTTCAGCAAAACTGACTTCTGCTCCGGAAACCGTATCACGAACAGTGGCATCACCCTGTTCAGAAATCCCAAAGTAGCCGGCTCCCCAGCGTTCAACATTGTATAAAGCCAGGCTTTCTTTGGCGCTCCAATCAGTCATCCAATTTCCTCATCAATTTATTCGGGTTGATCCACGAGACGACGACGAAGAGTGTCATTCTCAACTCGCAGTTTTTGTGCTTCCATACGGTGTGTGAAAATTTCTTCGTAACGCGCTTCCAAACGTGCTTCAAGCTCAGCAATCTGTTTCTTCTGAGCGCTTACGGTGGTTTCCAGCTCATCAATTTGAGACTGCATTTCATCAAGGAATTGATAGCCACCAATACTGGCACTCGATGAAGATTCCTGTCTAACCTGCCCCTGAAGCTCGTTCACGATATGACTGTAAAGTGCTTTTAAATCAGCCTCTTCACGTTCAGTATAGTTTATCCTTTCTTCAATGGCGGCATGCGCACTGGCCGATCCGATAGAACCCGCTAGCACATGCTCTAACATGCGGTGAAACTCCATTAACTCAATAATGGTCAAGTAAGGTTTACGGCTCACTTGCAGATCATCCGTAATCTGTAAAATCGCTTCATCCGCCTTATCAGCACCCAAGTAACGCACTAAAAGATCGTTCGCCTCTACTAGTTTGGGTTCTAGTGCAATATAGGCGTCAAGTCCTGTAGGTCTGGCTTTACCTGTGATTTTACCCCGCGAGAGCATCGCTGCCATAAACTCCCGTGTTAAGGCACGTTCATGCTTTTGTGGCTGATAAAACCAAGATCCCAATAGGTAAAACAGAATATTGAAGAGCATCGACCAGAATACGCTGTGCACGAGCGGCGGTAAAAAGTCGACGCCAAGGAAGGCTTCAGGTCTTAACCATGCAATACCCAGCGGTCCCTCTGTCATGATTGAAGCGGGTAACCAGCCTTCTGCAATCATTGAGGGGATAATTAACGTCCAACCCCAGAGCATATAACCCGCAAAGAGCCCTGTCATCGCTCCCATACTGTTGCCATAACGCCAGAACATACCTATCAATACAGGTGGCGCTAACTGCAAAATAGCCACGAAAGAGATTAACCCCATCGCCGCCAAAATATAGGAGTTGCTCAACACCATCGCCAATACATAGCTCGAGGTCAAAATCAGCGCGGCAATAACCCAGCGTACTTGCAACAAATAGCCTTGCAGAGGCTGTAGAAAGTTTATTTTTTCACAGACGGGCAACACCAGATGGTTTGAGGTCATGGTCGCCAGCGTCATCGTGGAAATAATGATCATGCCGGTAGCCGCTGCAAAGCCACCAATAAAGGCGATCAGTGACATCATGTTATGCCCCAATTCTTGGGGAATTTTGAGGACAAAATAGTCAGCAGATGCCAGAGGAATACCTAGTTTAAGACCCGCCGCGGCAATCGGAATAACAAACAGATTAATCAGCACCAAGTACAAGGGAAACATCCACATCGCTGTTTTGATGTGGCGCTGATCACTGCTTTCTACAACACTCACGTGAAACTGTCGTGGTAAAAAACTGAACAGCAGCAAAGCCGAGCACAATTAAGGTGGTCCACATCAACCCCGTGTGGGCAGGCTGGCGAAACTCAGTGAGATAACGGATCTCTTCATGATTGAGGGTTTCGAAAAAGTCCCTGAAAATCACCAAATACTGAGCGCAGAATGAAAAAGCCTACAATCAGCAAAGCAAAGAGTTTAACCAAGCATTCGGCTACCAGTACGGCAATCATTCCGCTATGACGCTCCGTAGGGTCTAAGCGTCTTATCCCAAACATGATGGTGAAAACCAACATCATCACCATCACTAACAAGCCGGTCATGTCCCAAGCTTCACTTTCATGACTACCGGTAATAATGCTAAAACTACTGACAACTGCGGTGAGTTGCAGCGAAATATAGGGGGCTATGCCACTGAGTGCTAGAAGGGTTACCAAAGCAGCAATTCGCTGCGATCGACGGTAACGTGTCGAAATAAAGTCTGCAATACTGGTAATCCGGAACACTTCTTTGACGCCACTATTCTTCGCAGGGTGACCCACCAAAAGATCACACTCAGTAATGCGCCAATATAGATGGCCAGAAATAACATGCCCGAGTTAACGGCAAAGCCCACGCTGCCGTAGAAAGTCCAAGAGGTAAAAAATACGGCAAGAGAAAGCGCATAGACCCATCCGGGCATCACGCTGCTGCTTCGATAACGTGTCCGTCGCTCAACGAGAATCGCCAAGCCAAACAGCAGTAATACATAGAGCAAAATAATCAGGATAACGCTGTGGGCCGCAAACATCCCGTTTTCCTCGACACACTAAAGGGGGCACACTGCCCCCCTGTGCTAAAAATAGTTACAGATGCTCTTCAGCGTATTCAGCAAGGCGTGAACGGAACACCCCTTCAAAATGCACGCTAGCAGAGCCTTCAAAGTCGCGGAAACGCTCAACAATATAGGTCAAACCCGATGTGAGCGGGGTGAGGTAATTGGAGTCGATCTGAGCCAAGTTACCCATACAGATAATCTTTGTTCCCTTACCGCAGCGTGTGATTATAGTTTTAAGTTGCTGCGGTGTCAGGTTTTGCGCCTCATCAATTAACACGATGGCATTTTGAATGCTGCGCCCTCGAATAAAGTTCAGCGATTTGAACTGAAGGTTCGCTTTTTCCAACGCATATTTAACGCTACTTTGAGGACGCTCATCCTGTTCATGCATCGCTTCCAGGTTATCGCTGATCGCACTCATCCAAGGCGTCATTTTTTTCCTCTCGGTACCAGGCAAAAAGCCAATATCCTCTGCTACCGGAGGGGTAGAGCGAGTCACAATAATTTTATTGTACTGCCCCTGCTCTATCACTAATTCCAAAGCACAGGCCAAGGCGATCAAGGTTTTACCCGAACCAGCAGATCCTAAAAAGATGCTAAGATCCAAGTCAGGATCAATCAAGGATTGCATGGCAAACGCTTGTTGAATATTGATTGGCGAGATTCCCCAGCAACTGAGCTCCATCAAATGCTGATAGCCGAGATCCAGCAAGGTAACACTGCTTTCCTCTACAGCAACGGTTCTCGCTGCAAAATCTTGTGTCTCATCATATAGATATTCATTTAAGTAGGTATTGGGTAGCAATGAGCGATCGACTTTGTGATAGGTTTTACCGTCACGCTGAAAGCTATCCACTTTATCTACCTGCTCCCAAAAAGGAGATTCAAGGAAGGTATAGCCATGGGGTAATAGCTCTACATCAGAAACAAGTTGATCTGTGCGATAGTCCTCGACACGCTTGAGACCTGCCCCCATCGCTTTGAGGCGCATATTGATGTCTTTGGTCACCAAAACCACTTGTCGATGTGGAAAGGTCGCCTGAAGATGAAGGGCGCAGTTTATAATCTTGTTATCTTTGTTGCGTTCATCTGGCAAAAAGCCACTGCGCATGGTCAATTCGTGATCCGGAAATATACTCAGGCGGCCCAGCTTTTCATCGCGGTCTTTACCTGGTAAGAGGATTCGAACACCTTTGGTAATTTGGTCAGGCGATGTGGCTGTGCTGAGGATATCATCAATGGATCGAATGGCATGTCGTGCTTCTTGCGACACATGTTTTTTTACGATCCTTAATATCATCCAACTCCTCCAAGACCGTCATGGGAATGGTGATATCTTGCTCTTTAAACTCAAATAAACACTTAGGATCATGCAACAGCACGTTGGTATCGAGGATATACAGGCGCGAGGCTTTGGAGGCATTCATCGGCTTTTTTCCTATGCGAAGGTCTTTCTTTCAAACTAGCCGATTTGTATATCTTGTACAACCTTATTGCAGCGTAAATTAAACAAAAATTAGCGCTTAGCTGTCTATTTTTTCAGCTTTTTTTATTGATTGATCAGCATTTGAACAACCGCATTTCGGAGGTACAGGGTCATAGCCTCCCTCCTTCAGTGGATGGCATCTTAAGATGCGTCTAACCCCCAGATAAAACCCTTTAAGCGGACCATGCACCTGAATCGCTTCAATCATATAACTGGAACAGGTTGGCTCGTATCGACAACTTGGTGGCAACATGGGGCTGATGAAATATTGATAAAATTTCACCACTAAAATGAGCAACCGACCGATTTGTTGGCGTATCCAGTTCATGCATTCTTCCTGTTCAATTTAGAGATTATCATCTTTAAGGGTGGTCATTCAGATTGAAATCCTTACAATGGGTTCGCTTACAGAGAAACAAACAAGAGTTTAACCATGAAAAAAAATACTCAGTTTATCTCTGCTAGTTGCGCTATCAGTCCCGCTTCATGCCCAAGAAGCCGCGCATATCGCAGATGATGTTTATGTTTTCACCCATGGCGGCCCCGGTAATCAGTATCGCATTAATGGCCGTGTTAACAGTGGTGAACCTGTCACCGTATTAAGACGCCAAAATCAATATGCCGAAATTCGTACTGAGTCCGGAAGAACCAGCTGGGTTCCTGCAGAGTTCATTGCAGCAGGCGAGAGCAAGCTAAGTCAACTCCCTTCTCTTGAAGAAGCGCTCGCAACGAGTCAAGCTCGAATACAGGAGCAAGATGAAGAAATTGCTCGCCTGAATCAGCAAATTTCACGCGTATCCGGTAGCAACAGTCAATTTACCGAACAGGTTAACCATCTAGAACGTCAAATAGTGCAACTTGAGTCAGAGATTGCCAACATGGATCAAAGTAATCTGATTCGTTGGTTAACGCATGGTGGACTGGTGGCCTTGGGTGGCGTTCTTTTGGGACTCTTTGTACCCTATCTACCAAAACGTCGAAAGCGTCGCGATGACTGGTTTTAACCAGTCATCATTTTCAAAACGCATATTTGAGCCATTCGGTGATGTTTTCTTCTGGCTGCGGTCGGCTAAACAGATAGCCTTGTGCCTGATCGCAGCCCATTCGTCTTAACAGCTTCAATTGTTCAACCGTTTCAACACCTTCAGCAATCACTTTGTAATCCATTGCATGCGCCATAGCGATCATCGCTTCCACTAAGAGTCGATCTTTTTCTGAACTTTGAATATTGCGAATAAAGCTTAGGTCGATCTTTAGCTGATTCAGCGACAGCGTACGAATGTAATTTAAACTGGAACAGCCTGTCCCAAAGTCATCAATCGCTACCGATACTCCAACACGAAGCAGTTCACTGATCGCCGAACGTGTTTTTGCCGCCGAGTGCATAAAGCTGGTTTCAGTGAGTTCTATACCAAACAAACTCGGCGATAATTCGTAACGGTGTAACAGGCCTATCACGCGACCAGCGACATTACCGCGTTGAAACTGTCGTGCTGAGACATTCACGGCGACATTGACAGGCATTTGTTGATCGCGCCAAATGACGGCTTGTTTGATGGCGGTTTCCATTACCCAGTCGCCAATTTGGTCGATCAAACCCATATCTTCAGCAAGAGGAATAAAATCAGCGGGAGATACTTCACCCAAATCCGCACTAAACCATCTTATTAAGGCTTCCACCCCAAGCACCGAACCGGTTAGCAAACAGACCTTGGGTTGGTAGAAAAGACGAAACTCATCTTTTTCTAAGGCATTTTGCAGCAAGGTGGTCATCTGGAAACGTGAACGTGTTTTCCGATCAAGCTCCGTCGAAAAAAAAACTGTAACTGTTTCGACCTAAATGCTTTGCTTCCAACATCGCTGCATCCGCACATCGTAAGAGGTCTTCTGCTGAAGCGGCATCGCGAGGATACATGGCGATACCGATACTCGCGGTGAGTCGTATCTCGGTATCCTGAATCAGTACGGGTGCCGAAATCACCTTGGTTAGACGGTCCAAAAAGATAGGCAACTGATCCGGCGTTTCCAACCCAGTCATGATAATGCTGAACTCATCACCTCCCGGTCTAGCGGCACTTCCAGCATCGCCTAGGATATCCTCGATTCGTCGAGCCATCTCTTTGAGTACCAAGTCGCCTTCGCTCTGACCAAAGCGGTCGTTAATCGTTTTGAACCAATCTAAATCCAGATTGATAAGAGAAACGATCCCTTCCTGCTCCTTTGCATAGCGCAACGCCGTGTGCAGACGATCGATAAAAAGACGCCGATTCGCCAGATGAGTCACATCATCAAAGTAGGACATCTTATTGATGCGTGCTTCTGAACGTTTAATTTCCGTAAGGTCATGGAAAATAGCGGCGTACTGAATCACTTCGCCAACTTCATTCTCAATGGCTGTTATACTCAGCCACTCTGGGTAGACGCGCCCATCTTTATTACGATTCCAAATTTCACCCTGCCAACGTCCTTTCAGACGCAATTGTTCCCACATTCGCGCATAAAAATCTTTATCATGACGCCCAGAGCTGAGGATATTAGGGTTCGATCCAATCACTTCCCAATCCTGATAGCCCGTAATCTGGGTGAAAGCGGGGTTGACGCTTTGAATCTTGCCTTCGGCGTTGCAGATCACGATTCCTTCCATCGAAGAGTCGATCACTTTTTCAATGATTCTAAGGTGGTTTCGAGTTTCATTCAGATGATGGCTGCGATCATTGAGCAGCTCGCGCAAGCGAAAAATGTAGTCTAATTCGACATTGCGTAAAATGTCCGAATAAGATGCTAAGCCGACTACCTTTTTCGCATCATTCATAACACCTAAATGTCGAAATCCATGTTTTCTGAAATGACGACGCGCATTAAACAGGCTGATATTGCCCGGTACACTAATCAGTTTTTTGAAAGGATATTCATACAGAGGCTGATCAATGCCATCATGCGCATTAGCGATCAAGTGGATAACATCGGTTTCGGTAATAATTTTGATATCGCCATCGACGGTTTCGATCATTGCGGCAGTGTGACCCGCCGTTCGAATACGCTCTATCGCATAACGTAGACTGCAACTATCGGGAAAACGCAGTGGATTTAAGTTACACACATCGTAGATGGAGCGCATAAACAAGTCATGCTCTAAAACCATGACTGTTGACGATATCACTCTCGCTCACAACGCCGACCAATTCGCCCTGGGGATCAACCACTACCGCATGGCGAATCCGACAAGACATTAACTCGATACCCAGTTCATCGACGCTGGCATCCGGTGTTATGGTGATTAAAGGTGAGGACATGACTTCAGAAACAGGGATCTGAGCAACCGACTGTTCGGTCATGATGCGCATTGCATCTCGACGCGTCAAAATCCCCAAAGGTTTTCGATCATTACATACGATCACAGAACCTATGTTATAGTCTGACATGAGACGGATGGCATCCACAACCGTATCACTCTCTTGACAAGTGACGACATCCTGACGACAGATATCCATGACCTTACTCGCGTCTAAACGCTTTAACTGATGTTGCATGGAAACCAATAGAGATGACCTTTTAGTAAACGCAAGGAATGAGTATGTTGTTCACTCATTTTAGCAGTTAAAATTCAAACAAAACAGTAATGGATTTCATGGAAACTCACTATGCCTTCATCGCTCACTGACTTAACCGCTCTTGTCGATTCAATTGCTCGCACGCAAGACCCTGAAGCGATGATGCAAACGATTGTGGTTCGTTTAAGTGAGCTGATGGATGCTGATGTTTGTAGTCTTTATCTGTGCAACCCCCAACAGGACACGCTTATCCTTGCGGCTACCCAGGGTTTGGCTTCAAATGCCGTGGGTCAGGTACGTTTGAGCTTAAATGAAGGTCTAGTTGGACATATTGCTGCCAGTTTGAGCACCTTAAACATCGCCGACGCGCCGTCTGATGATCGATTTGTCTATATCCCTGAAACCCATGAGCAATCCTACCGAAGCTTTATGGGTGTGCCGCTGATCTATCTTCGAAAGTTAATCGGCGTACTGGTGATACAAGACGAAGATCAGAATCGTTACAGTGATGAGGAAGAGGCCTTCCTGATTACGGTCGCCTCCCAACTCGCAGGTACGCTTCATTTACTGCAAAGTAGCGGTAGCTGGATGCAGCAGCCTGAAACACTTCCATACAAACGTTTTAAAGGCATTAAGAGTGCTGCCGGTATCGGTATCGGTCGCTTATGGGTGATTGATCCCCATATGACATTGGATCAGGTCACGCCAGGTATCAATAGCGATCCTGTGGAAGAGAAAGCTGAGTTTCACGAAGCCATTGAGTGGCTCGCTGAGGATTTAGAAAAACGCTCGGGAAAAATGGGGCACCACTTACCGGGTGATTTGAATGCGCTCTTTGCTGTGTATCAGATGATGCTTAAAAGCCCAGAACTGGTTAAGGGTGTCGAAGAGCGCATTGATTCGGGTGATAGCGCGGCTTGGGCATTGCGGCAGGTCATTGAGCAGATGGCCAGCGTGTTTGCCGAGTCTGACGATCCCTACCTTAAGGCTCGCAGCGAAGATATTACCAACATAGGGCAACGGCTGTTGAATGAGCTGCTACAACATGAGAGACAGGTCATTGAAACACCAGATGAACCCCTAGTACTCACTGGTGAGCTCGTTAACATCACTCACCTTGCCGAATTTCCGTTACAACGGATTCATGGCATTGTCTGCACCTCAGGTTCAGCGTTATCGCATACCTCTATTTTAGCGAATGCGCTGGGTATACCTGCTGTGATGGGGGTTGAAGCACTCGACCCTGATCGCTACCGAGGTCAGCGTATCATCGTTGATGGTAATCGTGGCGAATGTATTATCAACCCGCCTGAAGTCCTCTGCCGCGAATATCGCCGAATGATAGCGGACGAAAAGCGTTTTATTCAGGGACTGGAACGTTTACGTCATGAGCCTGCTGAAAGCCTCGATGGTTTTCGTGTCAAATTACTGACCAATACTGGCTTACTCGCCGACGCGACCCCAGGGCTAGAACGCGGTGCCGAAGGGGTGGGACTTTATCGTTCCGAAATTCCATTCATGATTCATCAAAGCTTCCCCACCGAGGAAGAGCAACTGCGTATTTACCAAAAAGTATTGAACGCCTATGCACCACTCCCCGTTTCGATGAGAACGCTGGATATTGGTGGCGATAAGCAACTACCCTATTTTGAATGAATGAAGAAAATCCTTATCTGGGATGGCGTGGCATTCGTTTTACACTGGACAATACGCAGCTGTTAGTGACGCAAATTCGAGCTATGCTACGTGCTAATGTCGGCAACGATAACCTTCAACTCCTAGTGCCCATGGTCAGCCGCGTTGATGAAGTATCCACCTTCAGAGGGCATGCCGAAAAAGCGGTAAAGGATCTCATTAAAGAAGGTTATCAAGTTAGCATGCCTCAAATCGGCATGATGATTGAGGTACCCTCTGCGATGCTACTGATGGCAAAGCTTGCACCCTATGTCGATTACGTATCGATTGGTTCAAATGACCTCACTCAGTATCTTTTAGCGGTGGATCGAAACAACCCTAGAGTCTCTGCTTTGTTTGACCACCTTCACCCGGCAATGGTCAATGCGCTGATTCATATTCAGGAACAATGTAGAATTTTACAACTCCCTGTCTCTGTTTGTGGAGAGATGGCATCAGATCCGGTAGCTGTGCTGGTTCTCATGGCGATGGGTTATCAAAGCATCAGTTTGAGCGCCTACAACATCCCCAGAATTAAGTTGCTGATTCGCTCTGTTAACCGTGATGAGTTGCTTCCGTTACTGAAAGAGGCCGAGTCCTGTTCGCACGAGGAAGAGATCAGAGCGATCTTTAAACCGATAGCCGACAAAGTACTCAAGACTCAGTCACTGGAAAACCCTTGAAAATAAAAGAAGATATCGATACTGGATATAAAGAGGGCCGTCCTAAGACAGCCCTAAATTTGTCACAGTGTTGAAATGATGAAGAGACCCGAAATAATCCTGCTCGGGTAGTTAGTAGAACTCTTTTCTACTTAACCTAAGCTGAACAAAAATGAACAAATAAGGATTCGTGAGATAAATCTGATTCAATATTCTTGCAATCTGCTCTAGGTCGGGTATAACTGATATAAACCAATTGTTTTGAGTCTAACATAATGGAATTGCGAGAACTTCTGGTGCTGGTAATCGAGCCGTCGCGTATGCAGCGCAACATCATTATCAGCAATCTTCGCTCTTTGGGTGTTGAAGAGATTGAAGAATTTAATGAGGCACATGAAGCGCTGGAACGGATGAAGACGGTGACTCCAGATATCGTCATGTCAGCCATGCACTTACCCGATATGACCGGATCTGAGCTGGTTGGCGAAATGCGAAAGTCTCCGGGCCTTGATGACGTAGTCTTCTTTCTGATTTCGTCAGAAACTCTCTATCGTTATTTGGAACCCATACGACAGGCTGGTGCGGCGACATACTCCCCAAGCCCTTTGACCCCGTAGAACTTGAAAAAGGCGCTGATGAGCGCTGTCGAGTATGTGCAGGATCACCATAAAGAAGAGAACGAAGTTGATGATTCGTTTGAAGATCTATGGGTGCTGATCGTTGATGACAGCAAAATGTCACGTCGATACCTGGTTCGTGTTTTAGATTCATTAGGCGTTTTAAACTATCGAGAGGCAAAAGATGGTGCCGAAGCGCTGCAAATTCTTAAGACGCAACGCTTTGATCTGATCATCACTGACTTCAACATGCCCAATATTGATGGTTTGGAGCTGGTTCAGCATATTCGACAATACACGGATCAACCCACTGTGCCCGTTATTGTCGTAACCTCAGAACAAGACGAAGAGCCTTTGACATCATTCAAAAAGCAAGGTGTAACGGCAATTTGTCGCAAACCGCTTTCCTATAACTCACTGAAGCAGTTATTGCGTCATTTAATCAGTGAGCCTAGTTAATCTAGGCTCACTCACCACTACTCGCTTATTGTCCTTGCCTAACGCCCTAATCAATCAACCGCTGAGTTTTAGCTTTCAAGCAGACACTTAGGTTCAAACCCCATAATCAAGGCACCCCAGTGCTTACCATTCACATATAACGGAATGGAAAGATCGTTCAAAATCTCGCCAGTATCACGAATATAGGTCTGGAGTAAAAAAGGATTTTCATGCGAGCACGACGTCTTCTTGTCGGTTCGCCTTAAAAAACCGACGATGACGACTTTTGACCAGGTCAGTACTCAGATCTCCAGTTAAAGGATGACTTACCTTCGCATGATGAGCAGGTGCATAACCTTTTTTATCGACGGCTATGGCATAGATAAACTCGGGTCTATCGGCGATAAAACGATCAAATAGAGGCTGTAATGCGCGCTCAAATGCATCAACATAACTGACATTATATTTCTCAGGCTCTTGCCCTGGATTGGTTCGCTTGTAATTCTGATCAAAGAGATTGATTCCCTGAGCATCTAACTGCTGCATGGTCTTCATGATCTCTTTAGACCACTCCATCCCTGTTCTGGTCATGTTTTCAAAACCACCACGGCCAATCTGGAAGTGCGAAAGCTGTTCTTGAGTTGTTTCTGTGGCTTGCTCTAAAATCTTGAGAATAAACTTTTGAACGCTCCATATCTTCTTTCATCGCCACAGAGAGCTGCGTTATCATCTGAACGTGCTCATGAGACTCGTGGTTGGTATTGGAGAGTTCCTCTATTGCCGCAGAAATACTGGTTAACTGATGGTTAATATCTTCAAAATCCGAGACCAGTTTTACAAACTGGTTACTGGTTGCATCGATAAAGTTTTCAGTGTTTTCAATATACTCCAGAATAGTTACGGCACTGCTGTGAGTGTCCCTTACCAAAATCGACATTTCTGAAATATTGGTGTCAATCTGAGTAGTTGCCACACCCACTTTTTGCGACAGGTTTCTGACTTCATCAGCCACTACCGCGAAACCACGTCCGGCTTCACCAGCGCGCGCAGCCTCAATCGACGCATTCAGTGCTAACAGATTGGTTTGATCGGAAAACTCCTTGACCATACCCAAGATGTTCATCACATTGCCAGAGTTTTCACTAAGCTTTTGTACTGTATCCTGAAACTGTGTGGCTAACTCTCTAACAGAGCGCACTTGAGCAAGCACTTTGGATAACTCATCACGCGACATGCGAATTTCATGCATATTATCGCCAGTTTGATGGCTAATCATCTGAGTGTTGCTAGCAATCTCATCGATCGCCTGGGATGCCTGAGAACTGGATTGGAAAACCAACTGAGCTTGCTCTTCTTGTGTCTGTGAGGCTTGCCCCGCTTCATAGACTGTTTTCTGTAAACGGGTTGAACTTAAGGACACGCTAACAGAATGGCGTCGAGTCTCTTCAATCATGGCTCTAAGTTGATCGGTAAAATCGTTGTAACTGCGAGCCATCTCGGAAATTTCATCATAGGTGTAGTCTGGTAGGGTTGCCGAAATATCACCCTCTTTCTCTTTGATCGCTTTTAGAATTTGCGTCATCTCTCGAATAGGCTTAAGGAAAAGATGACGCATAAAGAAGATGGTAAACACCCCCGCCAATAAAGCAAAAATGATGGTGCTACTCGCTGCAAAGAGTAAGGCGTTGAGACTGGATTCAAGTTGATTTTGGGTTTGAGATTCTAGGTTCAATGACAAGATTAAGGCTCTTAAATCACTGGCATAGTAACCGCCCACTAGGATGAGGATAAAATGCGGCACTAATAGAAACAAAACGTTTCCGGTAATTTTGCGAGTCAGCGAATTGAAAAAGGTTTTTTCAATTAATTTATACAAGTTCATTGTTATCTCTTATGGTTATTATAAAACACAATGTACTATAAAACAGAACACGCCATTCAACCAGATCCATTGATAAGACCTTAGACCTAGACAGGTTAAAACAAAAGTGTCACTTTAGCTGCTGCTGGGCCAAGACAAGCTGTTGCATCAAGCGCAGTCGCATTTGCGAAGCGTCACTCGGTGCGTAATGAAGTGCTTCATAGGCTTCAGCGACAGGTTGTAAGGCTTTGGCGAACTCAGGGTGAGTATCACTCAACCTATCCACTAATCGCTGTAAAGTTTCATCAGACTGCCGGGTGATGCCATAGGCCTCTAATTGTGTCAGCAGCTTTCTCAGCTCACGATCCAAGGGATCTAATGCCTCTCTCCGGCCTAGCAATCGCCAAGCAACGAAACCTAGCACCAGGCTGGCAGGTAAAAAAAGTAACAGGATCAACTTCCAAGGTGTTAAGTCACCCAACCAATCCTGCAACAGGTTCTGCTGTTGATGGTGATAGTTAAGCACCCAACGCTGCCAAGCAAAGTTCAAAGCATCATATTGCATCCTGGCGTTGAGCAACCAACCTTGGCGCCCTACTCTAGAAATCAACGGCGAATCCGCTAAGAAACCTGGCTGACCACTAAAAAAAACTATCTGCACTCATCTCTATTCGCTCTGGCGCCACCGCCGTCGTAGGATCGATGCGAACCCACCCTCTATCCTCAAGCCAAACTTCAACCCAAGCATGAGCATCAAATTGTCGAATCGTTAAGTAATTTTGTGATGCATTCCACTCTCCTCCTTGATACCCCGTCACCACGCGAGCAGGGACACCTACAGATCGCAGCAAAAAACGCGGCTGCACTGGCATAGTGCTCACAAAAACCCTGCTGAGTATCAAAGAGAAACTCATCCACACTATGTCGCCCTAGTGGCTGAGGTTCTAGGGTGTAGACAAAGGTTTCATTAAAGTGCCTAAACATTTGCTCTATCAACTTCGGTACATCCTGATCGGCTTCATCAAACCACTGCTGAGCCAAGATTTGTGTTCTTGGATTGCTGTTTCGGGGTATTTGCGTAAAGAATGCGTAGGAGGTCTGATCCAAGTTGGGTGCTAACTGATAACGTTTGACTGAGGTGACTGAGTATTGAATTCTGGTCGTGACTTCTTGATTCGACAGCAAAGTGCGTGAAGAAGTGAGTTGTGCTTGTGAAGGCGCTGAAATAGGCATATCCAACGCAAATAACCAGCGCTGATGACTCCGCTCTTGAACGATCTCGTAAGTGATTGGCTCGGACAAAGGGATTAAAGTTTCAGCATGAGATTGCGGAGGCGAACCTGGCGTCCACTCTCGACCATCGAAGCTAGAGAGCACTAAAGCGCGCCAATAGCGTTCTGTTGGCAGTGGTGGTTCAGTATTAAAAACAGCCCTGAATGCCAACTCATCAGAACGGGTTAGCCGACTAATGTCACCCGGTGACATACTTTCCGATAAGCCGGTGCGTGCAGAGGATCGATCCAGCTCAACAGACCAGAGAGGGCCGATTCGAGGAAAGATAAAAAACAAAACCAGCATCAGCGGCAAAGAGGGCAACAACAATTTCCAAGCCTGCTTTAAGGGTCGGAGCATATCTTCCCTGAGAGGATCCTGCCAGACGCTTACCAAAGCGGCAACGACCAATCCCAAAGCGAAAAACATGTAAAGCGCCACAAGAATGCTTTGTTCAAACAGAAAAACCGTTGCCGATAGAAACAATGCCACATAAAGCAGCACCAGCGCGTCTCTGCGTCGATAAATTTCTAAGAGCTTGAGTGCCAAGCCTACTGTCAGCAAAGCGACCATGGCGTTCAAACTGGCGTCACGATTAAAGCTCGTCAAGAGCCCAACCGCCACGGCAACCACCAACAAGAATCGAATACTCCAATGAGGAAAAGACCAGCGCCCCGAGTGAATCATCAACCGCGCCGCAATACATCCACCGCCTAACAACAACACCCACAAAGGTAACCACTGAATCAGAGGCAATACCACGGCAACACAGGCGATCAACTGCCATATCACTGCCGAACGACTGATTTTTTCAATAGCCGACGTTTTTTTTAATGCAGGGTGAGTAGAGGATTTAAATAACATCAGCACTCTCCCTACCAACGTCATCCATACCAAAAAGCGCGAGAGCTTGCAGTATCTGCTGTCGATGATAGCTACCACGTGCTGGCGTCCAATGCTTGTTGGGCAACCTAACACCATAAGGACGATCCTCACGATCTAACCTCAGCACCCAATAACAGATACGTGATAAACGTAGTTCTTGATCGGCTTCAGGCCAAGCCTCAAAATCTATCCAGATATCGAGGTCTTGTCGTGACGCAAAGCGCTTAGCATGCAAACCTTGCCCTCTGGCATAGACTTTCCAAGCAATATGCTGTGGCGACATACCCGCTTGAAAACGTTTCAACTCACTAAAGTCATCGCTACCAGTCTGTTCAGTAACCGCTCCTTGACCGCCTGAACCAGACGTTGCAGGTAGGGTTTGACTGGCTACAGGTGCAGGATAGACCAAGGCCTTGGCCTCAACTGAGTGATAGGACCAACTGCGAAACAAGCCAAGTGGATAGACTGTCTGTAGTTTGACCTTCTGAGGTTTACACCAGCCTCTTTGAAGGCTGGGTAAGGATAATTCGACGATCGCTTCCTTATTTTCAATCAGATCAATAGTGGTCACTTTATCACTGCTGACCCAAGCAACCTGAATCTGTTGATGGTCAACCTTAGGCTTTCCAGACAAATAAAGACTAAAGCCTGCGTCTTCACCGGCAAAACAGGGTTGAGCAGTGGCTTTATGTATCCGCATTCCGACTAGGTTGCTGTAGGTATGGAGTATCGCCACCACCATCATGGAAGCTAGTAAAAAAGTCACTGCAAACGCGAGATTATTCTCAAAGTTAATCGATAGGATCAGCAATAAAAACAACAGCAACATAAAACCCCAACCCGCTTTGGTTGGAAAAATATAGATTTTTCCAGAACGCTGGCGAGTCAGTCGATCGAATAAACTCAGTTTCATCCGCTCGCCAACACATCAACTTGGGCGAGCAACTCATGCACTAAACGGCTGGCGGTATGACCCGCCATATCTTCTGCTGCACGAACACGATGCCCAACCACCGCAGCCAAAACATGCTGTACATCCTCTGGAACAACATGCTGTCGATCATTCAACCAAGCCCAACTTTTTGCGCAACGTAATAGCGCCAATGCCCCTCTAGGAGAAACGCCATAACTAAAGCTTTCAGCATCACGCGTGTACTGAACAAGTCGCTGTACGTAGTGTATTAGGTCTTGAGAGGCATGAACGGCCTGACAGGCGTGTTGCGCTTCAAGCAATTGCTCAGCCGAAATCACGGAAGCGATTGGGTCACGCCTGGAGTATTGATCTCCTCTCATCAGCATCGCACGCTCCGCTTCCGGACTGGGATAACCCAGATTGATACGCATTAAAAAACGATCCAACTGAGATTCCGGCAGTGGAAAAGTACCGAATTGAGTTAACGGATTTTGCGTTGCGATCACAAAAAAAGGCGTCGGCAGATAGCGAGTTTGACCATCTTGAGTCACCTGCCCCTCTTCCATCGCTTCAAGCAAGGCACTTTGTGTTTTCGGTGTGGTTCGATTGATTTCGTCGGCCAAAAGCAATTGGGTAAAGATAGGCCCAGGATGAAAAACAAAACCACCGCTTGTCGCGTCAAATACTGACACACCTAAAATATCAGCCGGTAACATGTCACTGGTAAACTGAATGCGCGTATCCTGCAATCCAAATACAGACGCCAGCGCATGTGCCAGCGTCGTCTTACCCATACCAGGAAGGTCTTCAATCAGCAGGTGCCCACCCGACAGTAAACAGGTCACTGCAAGGCGTATTTGGTTAGGTTTACCCAGAATCACCTTATCCAGTTTTTCACAGGCGAGCTGTATCTGTTTTACCAGCGCATCGGCCATGGTCTCTCCATTCTTAAACAATCATTTTGATCAATCGCTACTGAGATGACAGTATCATCTGTGCTAATTCAGTACCACTTTTCCACGCGCCATCAACTCCGCCACCCGCTAACCACTCACCACACACACCGATCGCTTTGTCAGTATCCCACAAGGCACCAACCTCCTCTGGATTGAGTGCATCACAATAAAGCCAACGATGTGAGCGGTAATGATTTACGTGAATCGGATCCCCCGTCAGAGCTACCAAAGCTGCAACCAGTTCATGCATTACGGTTTCAGCACTCAGATTCAGGTAGCTCTCGCTCCACTGGGTGTTCGCCTGAAGTGTCCAGACTTCACCCTGGCGTTGCGGTTTACTGCTATCGCGAAGCACTCTGGCAAATTCTGGATGAGATCCTTCAAGGAGATCGATACCCTCCAACGCTGGGGGTCTTTCATCAAGCGCTAAAGAAACCACCCACGCAGGTAACATCTTAATGGCCGCTGCACGTGCTTGATACGACTGTAATACATCTAACAAAGGCGCAGCTTGTGGCGCGGGAGTCGCAATCACAACTTTATCAAAGTGACCCAGTGTCTCAGACTGTTCATCACGCAGCAGAACACCATTTTTATCTGGCCACACCACACTGACACGGGTTTCGGTATGCAGTGATACGCCTTTAGCCAACAATCTCGTAATACCGCTAGAACGAGGTGTACCCACCCATAATTGACGCGTTGAAGCATTGGAAGACGCAACTAAAGAAAAGTCACTCAGCTTTGGCTGCCATCTTTGCGCCACATCGGCATGTGCTTGAAGCCATTCCTGAAATTCAACTGAATCTGTCTCGATAAAGGGTACACCCAAATCGGTTGTTAACTCACCCAATCTTGAGGAGGATAAACGACCACCTGTACCTCGACTTTTTTCAAATACTGACACTTGATATCCCGCCGCAGCGAGCAAAGAGGCACAGCGTAAACCCGCAAGACCAGCACCGATCACAGCAATCGTTTGTTCTTGATTTATTGTTTTAGACATTGATTGTCTCCGTTATAAGGAAGTGCTTCCATAAGACACATCGATTGTTACGGTTAAATGAAGAAATCCGATGAACAGAGCTTTATTGATATAAAAAACTGATCATAACGAAAGATTTGTTCTAAATATAGAAGCATGCTTATTTATATCAATTAGTTATACAGAAAACAAAGTTGGAATCAAATGCCTTCATAGATCACCAATTCATTTTAGAAGTTCCTGAAGGTTGCAAGCTTCAGCCTGGATAGTTAGCATGGTGGGCTAAATCACACAGGAGAGCATTTATGCAGATCGATCAAAATACCGTTGTTTCCATCCACTACACACTGACAAACACGGACGGAAACGTAATGGACAGCTCAGTTGGACAACAACCGCTGGCCTACCTGCATGGTGCGAGCAACATTATTCCTGGTTTGGAAAATGCCCTAACTGGCAAAGCCGCTGGTGAAACGCTTCAAGTGACTGTTTCTCCAGAACAGGGCTACGGTGAAGTACGTGAAGAGATGATTCAATCGGTTGACCGTGCTAACTTCAGCGGCGTTGACGAGATTGAAGTGGGTATGCAATTTATGGCGCAAACCCCTTGGGTGAGCAACCGTGATGGTAATTGCGGTTGAAGCGATATGCAGTTACTCGTAGATGGTAACCACCCTACTGGCAGGTCAACACTCAATTTGATGTTGAAG
>JAJOJN010000017.1 GCA_021208565.1 Nitrincola sp. | reverse complement strand
GGTTTACCGGCCGACGCTTGGATGGTGTATGGCTTGCAAGATGTATTGTTTCTGCGTCAGATGCTGGAAAGCTCTCAAGCTGAAGATCGCTATAAACAGGTGGAACGACAAAAAACTGGAAGCGATGCTGGGTCTATGTGAAATCACCAGTTGTCGCCGTCAGGTGTTACTCAGTTACTTTGGTGAGCCGGAACATCCCCCTTGTGGAAACTGCGATACCTGTCTTGAACCTGTACCCGTTTGGGATGGTACCGACGCCGCACGCAAAGCGCTATCAGCAGTGTATCGAAGTGGTCAGCGCTTTGGCGTTAATCATGTGGTGGATATTCTACTCGGTCAGTCCACTGAAAAGGTGTTACAGAATCAGCACCAAAAACTCAGTACCTTTGGTATCGGTAAAGAGCTGGATAAAAATCAGTGGCGCTCGGTGTTTCGACAATTAGTGGCTAGAGGTTATTTGCGCGTTGATGCGGAAGGCCATGGGGTATTACTTTTAAATGATACCTGCCGTGGACTACTGCGTGGCGAAGAAACCATTCAGCTACGCAAAGATCCGCGAGTGCCTTCAGGCAAGGGTAAAACCGATTTCCGATCAGCAGGACGTCGTGATCGCACTAATCCAGCTATGCGACGTTTGGACCTGCTGAAGAACGCCTATGGGAAGATCTACGTGCCCTGCGTAAGCGACTGGCTCAAGAACAGGATGTGCCGCCTTATGTCATTTTCCACGATGCGACCTTAATGGAAATGGTGATTTACCGTCCTCAAACCGAACAGCAGATGCGTAGCTTGAGTGGAGTAGGTGAACGCAAGTTTGACCTATACGGCGATGCCTTTTTGGATCTGATTGAAGAGCATCGCACAGCACCCGGTCACTGGGTGAGTCCCGCTTAAATGGAAACGCGCTGTGGAAGTTAGTTTAGTCGCACTCTTTGTCAGTGCCTTCATTTCAGCAACATTACTGCCTGGTGGCTCTGAAGCTTTGTTAGCCTGGATGGTCCATCAAGGTGAATATCCGGTGATGTCGCTGGTGTTTAGCGCAACAGCGGGTAATGTATTGGGTAGTCTGGTGACCTTTGGCATGGGGGCATTGTTAAGGCTTAAATATCCGCTTAAAACCTTGGAAAAGCCGCAGCATCAACGAGCACAGCGCTGGATCGAAAAATATGGTCCCTTTGCTTTAATCATGGCGTGGCTACCGATCATTGGTGACCCTCTATGTTTTGTGGCCGGCTGGCTGGGAGTGCGTTTTAGTTTAAGCGTCATAACCATCGCCATCGGAAAGTTATTGCGCTATCTTGTTGTAGCTGGTTTGTTTTTGTAAACCCGTCACTTGATGAGGGTACGCGGTGACACGACGAGAAGTTTTCAGCTTGCTACGAACACTGCTGCTGACGATTGCAGTGGTCATGCTGTTGTTGAATCTCTGGTTTTCACAGACCCGAGAAGAGACGTGGGAAACACCCATAACGGCATGGATTTATCCCATCAATGCCGATAGTGACGCCGTGACTCAAGCCTGGATAGATCAACTATCCGATGCCCACTTTGACGATATGGAACGCTTTTTTGACCGAGAAGCGAGACGTTATCGACTAGGTATTGAACGTCCAATTCGCATTCAGTTAGCTTCCCAAATTCACTCAATACCGCCTGATATTCCTCTGGAACCCAGTATTGTGGATGCCGTACTTTGGGCTATCAAAATGCGTTATTGGGTATGGAAATACGATGATGCTCAACGAGAGCCCAGAGCTATTAGAATCTTTATTCGGTTTTATGCCCCTGACAATCCCGGACCAATGCAACACTCTTTAGGCTTACAAAAAGGACTGATAGGGTTAGTGAATGGCTATGCAGGTGAAGAACATGCCGGTCGTAATAACCTAGTCGCCGCGCATGAGCTGTTGCATACCTTGGGTGCGACTGATAAGTACGATATGGACACCTTAGAGCCGATTTGGCCTGATGGCTATGCTGACCCCACTCAATTCCCGCTTTACCCTCAAACCCGCGCAGAAATCATGAGTGGCCGCCTTCAGGTCTCCCCCGGTTGGTTGATGCTGCCACCTAATTTGGATCATGCTGTGATAGGGCCGGCTACGGCGATTGAAATAAATTGGTTGTCGGCCAGTCCTTGATTTATTTTTTAAACAAACCTAAGTAGACTTCTCCGCCTTTTGGTGCTTATCTTAAGATAAGCTTGCAATCCAGTATTTAGTAAAGGCGCATTATGTCTAATTCATTAACGCTTCGAACCCGAATGTTCTTAATTGTTGTATTAGCTGTCATAGGGATTGCAGCGCTCACCGTCACCTCTTTGCTCTCTACGAAAAGAGATTTAACCCAAGGGCGTATGGAGGTTATCCAGTCTATTGTCGAGTCAGCTCATAGCATTGCGGATCATTTCTATCAGTTAGAAAGAACTGGAGAAATGACGCGTGAGCAAGCTCAGCAAGCCGCTGCAACCATCTTTGTTGCGGGGCGTTACGGTGGCGAGAATAAAAAAGCGGAGTATGTATATGCATGGACTATGGAAGGCGTTGGTGTCGCTCACGTGAACCCAAATTTTGTCGGCCGCAATATGTTTAATGAAATAAAAGACGGCCAAGGACGATTCACTTTACAGGATATAGTGGCTGCCTTGAGAAAAAGTCCTAGCGGTGCATTTGTCGATACCGAATTTCCAAGACCCGGAGAAACCTTACCCGTTGAGAAACTTCAATATGCCATGGTGTTTGAACCTTGGAACTGGTTTATCGGTACGGGTATCTATATGGATGATTTAAACAAGGACTTGCAGAGACAGATTGTTAAGGATGGAACGATTGCGCTTCTTGTACTTCTTATCATAGGTATTACCGGCTACTTAATGGCCTTGAGTATTTTGCGTCAAGTTGGTGGTGAGCCGGCAACCGCTATCGAACTGATGTCGAAAGCCGCCAAAGGTGATTTAACAATCCGAATTAATGATGCACCTGCTGGAAGCTTGCTCGCTGGACTACAGCAGATGGTAGATTCGATTAGAGGCACGGTTGTCGAAATACGTAACGAATCTAAAAATGTTCACAACAATGCCAACACTATCAATCAAGCAGCCGCTGATGTTTCACGAGCCGCGAATGATGAGGCTGAAGCGATTACATCCATGGCGGCCGCCATTGAAGAGATGACTGTTAGTATTAGTCATATTTCAGACAGCGCACGTGAAACCGAGCAAAATTCGCGTGCAGCGGCTAATTTGGCATCTCAAGGCGTGAAACAAGTGAGTTCTGCAAGCAATGAAATTAACAAAATTGCAGATATGGTCAAAGAAGCGTCGAGTAAAGTGTCCGCACTTAATGCCAATGCAAACCAGATATCATCTATTGCAAGTGTCATTCGCGATATCGCGGATCAAACCAACTTGCTTGCGCTCAATGCAGCGATTGAAGCCGCTCGAGCGGGAGATCAAGGAAGAGGTTTTGCCGTAGTTGCTGATGAAGTTAGAACCTTAGCCGCTCGAACAGCAACCGCGACAAGTGATATTGAAAAAATGATTGAAGGGGTTTTAACCGGTACTTCTCAGGTGGTCAGTACGATGGAAGCGGCTTTGCCTCAAGTAGAGGCCGGTGTTGTCGCTACCGAAACCGCGACCTCACTATTAGCTCAAATTAAAGAAGGTGCTGAGTCTACGGTGATCAGTGTCACTGGGGTAGCTAACTCGACTCAGGAGCAAACACTGGCCAGTAGCAGTATTGCGGAAAAAGTGGATCAGATTGCACAAATGATGGAAATCACTAGCTCAGCGATGCGCTCTACAGCTGATAGTGCCAAGCAGTTAGATCACATTGCTTCAGAACTGAATTCGATGGTCAGTCGATTCAAGTGCTAATCAATCAGTGTTAAATGGATGCGGTGAGTACAAGGGCGAGCTATACTATGCAGCCAATTTGTACTAACCGCTTTCCGGACTATTCATGACCAGCAACACCGACACAGAAGCCGCTCGCAAACTCAAATTACGCCAAAACAAACTGCAAAAGCGTCTAAGACGTGAAATGGGGCAGGCGATTGAAACCTTCAACATGATTGAAGAAGGGGACAAGGTGATGGTGTGCCTGTCCGGTGGCAAAGATTCCTTTGTCATGCTGGACATTTTGATGAACCTGCAAAAGAGTGCGCCGATCAATTTCGAATTGGTTGCGGTTAATTTAGATCAAAAGCAACCGGGTTTCCCAGAGCATGTATTACCTGAGTATCTTACTGAACTTGGTGTTCCTTTCCATATCGTCGAGCGTGATACCTACTCAGTAGTGAAAGCGGTTGTACCGGAGGGTAAAACCACCTGCGCTCTCTGTTCACGCTTGCGTCGTGGAACGCTTTATGGGTTTGCTGAACAGATCGGCG
>JAJOJN010000111.1 GCA_021208565.1 Nitrincola sp. | reverse complement strand
TAGAGAAACATCAGGACTGATGCTCATCGCCCACAATAAATCAACGGCAGCTAAGCTCTCTTCACTATTCGAAAAACATCAAATCAAAAAGGTCTATCAAGCGACAGTGTTAGGTATAACCCCTGAAACGGGCAGTATCAACCAAGCACTTGATGGCAAAGTAGCCATTACACACTATCAACGCTTAAGCTTCGATCATGAAAAGCATCAAAGCCAATTACATGTAGAGCTGGAAACCGGTAGATTACATCAGATTCGCAGACATCTTGCAGCCATAGGACACCCGGTAATGGGCGACCCTCGATATGGCGAAGGTAATAAAAACAAGGAAGGATTGCAGTTGGTAGCGACGGAATTGGCGTTCATCTGCCCGGATACTCATAAGCAGGTAAAATTTAGCTGTAACACGTGACTGCTCACCGCCCTCTGCAGGGCGATGCTTCCAACGTCATAGGCAGTTACCGACGACTTGCCGGATTTACACCGCCTCAGCTGGCAGGAACCGACAGTCCTTCGGCTCTTAAATGTATAAGTCCCTGCTGACGGATATTGATCGCGGCATTGATGTCGCGGTCGATGCCGATGGTGCCGCAAGAAGGGCAGTCCCATCTGCGAATACTCAACGGCATCGATTCAACTTTATGACCGCAACATGAACAGGTCTTTGAACTGGCAAACCAAGGGTCGATCTTGACCAGATGTTTACCGGCCCGGTGGGCCTTGTAGGTCAGCTTTGTCACCAGACTGTTCCAACTAGCATCGGCAATGTGCCTGGCCAGCTTCCGGTTTTTAAGTAGGTTTTGTATTTTTAATGTCTCAACAATCACCGCTTGGTTATCGTCAATGAACTGTCGAGACAGTTGGTGCTGATAGTCATTACGGGCATTCGCTAGGCGCTCATGCGCCTTAGCCACCAGTAAGCGGGCTTTCGCCCGGCCACGACTTCCTTTCTGGCAACGAGACAAGGCTTTTTGCTTGCGTCGCAGATTGTTAGTGGCGCGTTTTAGGAATCGTGGGTTTGGGATTTTCACACCGTCTGATGTAATGCACAGATCAGTCAGCCCCATATCAATACCGATCACATGATCCAGCATCTGGGTCGGTGTCGGCGCGATGGCACCGTCATCGGTAAGGATCGAAGCGTAGTATTTACCGGTCGGAGTTCGACTCAATGTGATGCTTTTAACGGTTCCGATCAGTTCGCGGTGAATCCGCGCTTTGATCCGGTCCAGCTTTGGGACCTTAATCCAATTGTCGCCCGCGCTGACACTGGTACAATGATAACTACATTGCTTTCCACGTTTGGATTTAAAGCACGGGAATCTTGCACGTAACTTCGGATTAAAGAAATTCGAAAATGCCGTATCCAGATTAATCACCGCTTGTTGCAACGAGATAGAATCGAAGTCTTTTAACCAGTGATATTTGCGTGATCGCTTCGCCACCGCAAGAATCGGTTTGATATCGCGCTTGGCGCGTAGCTTCACGCCATGGCGCTTATACCGAGTTCGCATTAACCACAACGCCTTGTTGTAACAAAAGCGCACAGCACCGAACTGCTGGTTTAAAAAAACCAGCCTGCTCGGGCGTTGGATAAATGCGAACTTTGGTGGCAGTGATCATAACTGTATATTAACACAGTAATTGGGTTTTGTTACAACACCACTTTGCGGTGCCCGCTTATATACCCAGAGGGCACGCTGTCACCGCCCGAATTGGGCGATGGTTTACGCGGGGTTTTGCTAAAATAAGTTCAGCAAGGTTTTAGTGCAGTATGATGCTAGCAAAGGTAGGTTCATCTCTTGCTTGAGCCAATGCTTTCATGGCACAAGAAACTCTGGGTTCAGAACTAATGACCGGCGGTTGGTCACCTGCGTTATGAGTTAAAGGTGGCACAGGTCTAAAGTCAGAAAGCCCTTGTCGCTCCTCTCTTGGCGGAAGCCCGAAGTACTCTCGATAACATTTTGAAAAATGTGGTGTTGACGCAAATCCACAAGCAGATGCCACTTCAATAATAGATAAGCTACTTTGTTTAAGTAACTGCCTAGCTCTAACTAATCTGAGTTTCAGATAGTAACGTGAGGGGGAGCAGTTCAAGTACTTCTGAAAGAGTCGTTCAAGTTGCCTTCTAGATAAGTTGGCGTAGTTGGCAAGCTCATCAAGGGTCAACAGCTCTTCAAGGTTAGACTCCATTAATGCAACAATTTCAAGTAACTTCGGCTGTGTTGAGCCCAGTACATGCTTTAAAGGAACGCGCTGCTGATCCTGTTCATTGCGCACACGGTCGTAAATAAACATATCAGAGATGCCGGCAGAAAGTTGTTTTCCATGTTCGCGAGCAATCAGGTTGAGCATCATGTCCAAAGGCGCTGTGCCACCAGAAGAGGTCATGCGCTCTCTGTCCATGCTAAACAGCTTTGAAGAGATATCAATTTTAGGGAAAGCTTCTTTTAGAGAAGCAATACATTCCCAATGAATACTTGCCTCATAATGATCCAGAAGTCCGGCTTGAGCAAGTACCCAAGTGCCGGTGCAAATTGCTCCTAGAGTTCTATGTTGCTTAGCTTGTTGCTGTAACCAGCTCAGGTGTTCTTTGGTCGCGCTATGCTGGGCGGCATAACCCCCACAGACGATAACAATATCTAATTTAAGTTGCTCTTCCATTGCCGCATCTGGCGTCACGGTTAAGCCGTCACTTGCTTGTACTTGAACGCCTCTGGGTGAAAGCGTAAACCATTGATAAAGCTCTTCTCCACTCAGCTGATTGGCCATACGTAAGGGTTCAATAGCTGAGGCTAGCGATATCAATGTGAAGTTATTCATTAATAAAAAACCGATGGTCACGGTTTTCGGCTTTTTTACGGTTGACGCGAGCGCACTTGCGCCCTTGGGAGTAGCAGACATTGACATAGCTCCAGGTTAAGGTGTCTTTGAGGTAACAGCATCATGTCTGTTACCGTGACGTTTTATTGTTATTGTGTGTAAGAGTGACCCGATAGGAGTCGCTCTTTACTGAACCTCGATGTCGTTTTCGGGCACGTTCAAGCTTAAATGTAATGCAAATGTCGTAAATAGGCATGTGTTATTTAGTATCTGTATATAAAATGACTATTGCTATATGGCAATAATCCTCATCAATATTGATTCACGCACAAGGTGCTAGGTTCTTATGAATCACTGGGACAGAATAGAGGCCTTTACAGAAGTGGTGCGGTTGGGTTCTTTTTCAGCAGCCGCACGTCATTTGAATGTGTCGGCCTCTCACATTAGTCGTTTGATTGTTAAGCTGGAGCAGCATCTAGGAACACAATTACTCTATCGAACAACACGAAAAGTCCGTTTGACAGACGCCGGTAGAGTCTATTATGAGCAGTGTCGGCATCTTTTCGAAGGTTTTCGCGAAGCCGAAGCCGCCATCAATGATTTGCAAAGTAGCCCAAGAGGCGTGCTCAAAATTACAGCGGGCTACACCTTTGGAGAGCGATATATTGTCCCGCTTCTAAATGACTTTATGCAGCTACATCCGCAGTTGGAAGTGCACTTGCATTTAACCAACCGACGTGTGGATCTTGTCGAAGAGGGCTATGATCTGGCTATTCGTGTTGGACCGATGGAAGATTCGTCCTTGATTGCCCGAAAACTATGGACCAGAGAAGAGATCATTGTGGGCTCTCCAGAATACTTGGCTAAATGGGGTGAACCGGTTCAGTTGCAGGATTTGACCAAGCATGAATGCTTGATAGGTTCACGTGATCGCTGGTTCTTTTTTTGATAATGGAGTTCGCAAAGAGATACGCGTAAAAGGCCGACTTCGTGCAAACTCAGGTAATGCGCTTTTAGATGCCGCGCTAAAAGGCATAGGTTTGGTTCAGTTGCCGGCATATTACATCACGGATTATCTGGAGACTGGACGGTTGAAATCCGTGTTAGATGATTTTGCTTATCGTGATTCAGCGGTTTGGGTGGTTTACCCACAACACAGACATCTTTCTTCAAAAGTACGAATGTTTATTGACTATCTGGTAGAGAATATTGAACGCAATCAAGGACTGTAAGCTTCCCGTCAATGTGATTACGGGTTTTTTAGGCAGTGGCAAAACCACCACCATTAGGCAGCTTTTGGCACAAAAACCTGATGCTGAACGCTGGGCTGTCATCGTTAATGAGTTTGGTGAAATCGGTATCGATACACTAGCCATTGAAAAAACTAATGAGCTTGAGTTGTTGCCGCTCTCTGGTGGGTGTGTCTGTTGTCGTTTGGGTCCGCAGCTTCATAAAAGCTTGAATGCTTTACTCGAGTCACATTCGTTTGATCGGTTGATCATAGAGCCAACCGGCATGGGACACCCAGGCGGTATTTTAGATACCTTGCTCAAACCCTATTATCGCGATCGACTTTGGAAATACCAAGCTGGTAA
>JAJOJN010000126.1 GCA_021208565.1 Nitrincola sp. | reverse complement strand
ATCGTATCGCTTGGAAATACAAGCGGAATCTGTTTGGTTGATCCTCGCCAATTGACGATGAGTCACTACTTAAAGATTCAACCTTCGTCGATCAGATCAACATGGCAGATATCCTAGTCGCTAATAAGGCTGATCTGTCTTCGGATGAGGCGATTGCTCGTTTTTATCAAATGATGCAAGGCATTTTTCCACCTAAACAGCAATTAGTTGTGACTCAGCAGGGCCAGCTAGATCTGCAGTATTTAGATCTGGTTCGTCAGAGTGATTATGTTGCCCATACACCTGATGCTCATGCTCATCATCATGAAGTGCCTGAATCAGGAGGGACTCATTTGGGCAATCATCATGTTCGTCACGGTCACAGTCACAGTCATACGGCTCAAACTAAGCCATTCGCTAAGCCCTGTCATCCCGTCAGATATACTAACGAAGGCATGGGTCTAGTTAGTTGTGGCTGGATTTTTCATCAGGACGATATTTTTGATTTTGACGAGCTAGAAACCTTCCTTTCTGGCTTGTCGGATATTGTTCGCTTAAAAGGTGTGTTTCGACTGGGCGCCGCTTTTGTCTTTATGAATCGAGTAAACCATGAAATGAGCTACGATGCGATCAGCTATCGGCGTGACTCTCGAATCGAAATACTGGCAGAGCACGCTTTGGATTGGGATGCTATTGAAGCTGAATTGATTCGGATGGCTAAACAGGGCGTCGATTCTCCCTACAGAAATATTTAATTGAAAATGAAGTGTGATTGTTTCTCAGCTGCAACAGTGAATTTCAAATCAGGTCGCAATCAGCCCGCGACAAAAAATTATAATCAACATCTATTCAAATAGATGTGTCATTCGAGATGATGGGGTAACAGTATGGAAATGATTAAAACGCGTGCTGCGGTGGCTTGGGGCCAAGGTCAACCCTTAACGATTGAAGAAGTTGACTTAATGCCACCGCAAAAAGGTGAAGTGTTAGTCCGTATTGTGGCTACCGGTGTCTGCCATACCGATGCGTATACCTTGTCCGGTGAAGATCCAGAGGGCATTTTTCCGTCGATCCTAGGTCACGAAGGTGCCGGTATCGTTGAAGCGGTGGGCGAAGGTGTAACCAGTGTTGAGGTAGGTGATCACGTGATTCCGCTTTATACGGCAGAATGTGGTAAATGTAAGTTCTGCTTATCGGGCAAAACGAATTTGTGTCAAGCGGTTCGTGCCACTCAAGGTAAAGGTTTGATGCCGGATGGCACCACGCGTTTCTTCAAGGATGGACAGCCGATCTATCACTATATGGTACCTCGACCTTTGCAGAGCGCACCGTCGTTGCAGAAGTCTCCCTGGCTAAGATCGATAAAGCGGCTCCTTTAGAAAAAGTCTGCCTATTGGGCTGTGGTGTGACCACCGGTATGGGTGCCGTTACGAACACGGCCAAGGTGAAAGAGGGCGATACCGTTGCCGTGTTTGGTTTAGGCGGTATAGGTCTTGCGGTAATCATCGGTGCGGTGATGGCCAAAGCGGGTCGTATTCTGGCGATCGATTTGAATGAAGATAAGTTTGAGATCGCCAAAAAACTCGGCGCAACTGACTTTATCAACCCCGCCAAGTATGACAAACCGATTCAAGAGGTCATTGTTGAAATGACCGATGGCGGTGTGGATTACTCCTTTGAGTGCATTGGTAATGTCAATGTTATGCGTGCGGCGCTTGAGTGCTGTCACAAAGGCTGGGGCGAGTCGATCATTATCGGTGTGGCTGGTGCTGGCCAAGAAATCTCTACCCGTCCATTCCAGTTAGTGACGGGTCGTGTGTGGCGAGGAAGTGCATTTGGTGGTGTGAAAGGACGCTCTGAATTACCCGGTTATGTGGAGCGTTTTATGAAAGGTGAGTACGAACTGGATACCTTTATTACCCATACCATGCCGTTAGAGCAGATTAACGAAGCCTTTGATTTGATGCACGAAGGTAAATCGATTCGTAGTGTTATTCATTATTAAATCAGGATGAGGCGATCTGCTAGATCGCCTCGTTAACGGGAGATAGCATGAGCGAAAAACTTGAGTTGCTCAGCCGTATTCGCTGTTTTGAAGGTTGGCAAAACCAATACCAACATCACTCTACTTCATTGAACTGTGAAATGCAGTTTAGTGTTTACCTTCCGCCCTTAGCGGAAAAGCAAGCTGTTCCAGTGGTCTATTGGCTATCAGGCTTAACCTGTACCGATCAAAACTTTTCCATCAAATCGGGTGCTCAACGCATTGCATCGGCGTTAGGTGTTGCCTTAGTGATACCTGATACAAGCCCAAGGGGTGAGGGAGTGCCTGATGATCCAGAGGGTGCTTATGATTTTGGTTTAAGTGCTGGCTTTTATGTCAATGCCACTGAATCACCTTGGAAAGATCATTATCAGATGTATGATTACATCGTGTCTGAACTTCCAAATCTAGTAAAAGCGAATCTTCCTGTTGATCCCAATCAATGGTCCATTATCGGGCATTCTATGGGTGGACATGGAGCGTTGATGATTGCCCTGCGTAATCCTACCATGTTTAAGTCAGTAAGTGCTTTTTCACCGATTGTGAATCCATCCGACTGTCCTTGGGGGCAAAAAGCCTTCAGTCACTATTTGGGATCTGATGCAGAGCAGTGGAAAAACTACGATACGGTTGAGCTGATTCGCGCAGGTTATAAACCGCCAGTGATGCTGGTCGATCAGGGAACAGCTGATACTTTTTTGGATGAGCAGTTTAAAAAACGGATGCCTTGATAATTGCCTGTCAAGAACAGGGGGTAGAGGCTGAGATTCGCTATCAACAAGATTATGATCATAGCTTTTACTTTATTATGACCTTCTTGGAAGAGCATCTACGCTTTCATGCCAAGCATTTGGGGGTTGAATGTAAATCGATGTAAATCGGGGTCGTAGTAACAATTACATGGATTATCAATAACTGAAGTTGCTGAATTGAGAACAACTTAGCACACACTCACCAACGCACTGACAGATCAGCACGCAAGACCGTCGTTGCCATGGATGGCAAACACGAGGCTCCAGGGATGGATTTATGCCGTGTCTTGAGTGTTGATCAGTCAGGGCTAGCCTGCCTAAAATACCACTAACGAAACTGGGCTATCATAGATTCAGCTCCACAAATACCGCAACACAAGGAAGCATCAACAGGACGCAACACGAGAAAGGAAATCTCATGAAAGAACTACTAAGCCCTATCAATGATTATGTGTTTAAAAGACTCTTCGGTGAGTCACCCGACTTATTGATCCATCTGATCAATGATTTGCGCTATGACTTACCCCCTATCACCTCACTGGACATTCTAAACCCCAATATAGAACCCAGTGAACTGAACGGAAAGTGCATTGTTTTAGATGTATTAGCGCGTGATGTCGAAGGACACTGCTATAATGTTGAAATACAGGTGCGTAAATACGGCTCATGGCATAAACGAGGCATGTTTTACCTAGCCCGAACGCTAAGCAACCAACTCGATGCAGGCCAAGACTATCAATACCTTGGCGCATCCATTGGGCTGCACCTACTGGATTTTGATTTATTTGATGGATCAGACGCTGAAAGACAACAAGCCGTGTGGCGATTTGAAATGCGAGATGAGACCCAACCAAATGTCACACTGGGGAACATTCTGCAGATGAATCTGATCGAACTTAACAAGGCAGATCGGTTAGGCTTAAACTCAAGCCCTTTAGCCACCTGGATCATATTTTTTAAGCACTGGCAGGAGGAGTTCATCATGACCGACGTGACCTATGAACCTGTTAAAAAAGCACTCAACCGAGTCAAAGAACTCAGTGCCGATGAAGAAGCCCGTCGACTGGCGTTTGTTCGCGAAAGAGCACTGCGTGATGAAGTGTCATTTATAAATGAAGCTAAGCGAGAAGGTCTTAAGGAAGGTCTTAATGAAGGTCGAATGGAAACTCAACGTGAAACTGCCCTTAAGCTTATCAAGCTCACTGAAATGGATGACGCCATGATTGCGGATATCACTGGATTATCGATACCTGAAGTTGCTGAATTGAGAACAACTTAGCACACACTCACCAACGCACTGACAGATCAGCACGCAAGGCCGTCGTTTGCTATGGATGGCAAATGCGAGGCGATTCATGCCGTGTCTTGAGTGTTGATCAGTCAGGGTGCAGCCTACCTAACATACCATTAACGAAACTAGGCTAGCAGAGCGGGTCCTATCAGGTCTTAGCTGTTTTCATGATGTTTTGCCATTTCCTCTTGTCGAAATGGCAAGCCTTCACGCAGCTCAAGTTGAAAAACGCTTGAGTTGTGTGGCTTCCTCTTCAACGAAGGATTTTACAGCCTGCGCAAATCCTAAGTCCTCAATATGATGCACTGACCAAGTTGGAATCGGTTCAAAGCCTCGAGCGATCTTATGCTCACCTTGTGCACCTGGATCAAAACGTTGTAAACCTTCCTTGATCGCATACTCAATCCCTTGGTAGTAGCAGGTTTCAAAATGAAGGCTGTCGTATTCTTTTGTTGATCCCCAGTAACGTCCATAGAGTGTTTGACTGTCTTTAAAAAAGAGCGACCCCGCCACCATTGTGTCTTGATGACAGGCAAAGCAAAAGAGTAGTTGATCGCCCAATGACTGTGTCAACTGTTCAAAAAAAGAACGCGTCAGATAGCCACGTCGACCTCGCTTTAAATGCGTCATTTGATAAAAGATCCAGAAGTGTTCTAGTTCTTCTTTACTGACTTCCGAGCCCTTGACCCAACGATGCACGATCCCTTGCTGAGTGACTTTTTGCCTTTCTTTACGCAGGTTTTTGCGTTTGCGTGAGTTGAAGTGGCTTAGGTAGTGATCAAAATCTTGATAGCCACGGTTAAACCAATGGTATTGCAGCCCATTCGAGCTGCGCATTGTGGCTGAGAGAGCAGTGTTGTGGCCGCTGCTTTCAAAGCATCATCAAGAAAAGACCGTGCCAACTACTGGCTCCCATCTGTTCAGCGAGTTGACGAATGCCAGCATAAAATAAGCTAAGGGCTTCAACTTCAGGAAGCGATGTGCCCATACGTGGCCCCTGAGCAGGAGTATAGGGAATCGCGGTCACCAGTTTGGGGTAATAGTCTAATCCCTGTCGTGCCCAAGCATTCGCCCAACTCCAATCAAAGACATATTCACCATAGGAGTGATTCTTAATATAGAGCGGCATGACACCCACTGTTTCACCTTGGCGTACTAATGACATGTGCATCGGTTGCCAACCTGTTTTAGCCGTCACGGAACCAGAGTCTTCCATGGCTTTCAAAAAAGCATGTTGAATGAAAGGATAGTCGGTATTGCACAGCTTATTCCATGTGCTTGCAGGTATCTTGTCTATACTGTCGCTAAAGCTTATTTGATACATGAGATGCCGTTTTTAGAAGAAGAAACATGACTAAATCGTGTTATACGCTATTATCAGTCAATTTATATCATCAGGTGAGATCATAAGGAGCATTCAATGGACGAGCTAGAGTTAGAATTCAAATTACATCCTCAGCTTAAGGCGGACACTTGGGTGATCGGTGATTTTCCTTTGTGTCGATTGCTGATGATGAAAGATGCCAATTATCCTTGGTTTATTCTAGTGCCGAGGCGTGCAGGCGTAACAGAAATTTATCATTTGTCGGCAAAAGAAAGGGCTCAACTGATCGAAGAGTCGGCGGAATTGAGTGAGACGCTTGCAGATCTTTTTATGGCGCGAAAAATGAACGTGGCAGCGCTAGGGAATATGGTTCCTCAGCTTCATCTTCACCACATTGTGCGTTACGAAGATGATGTGGCTTGGCCAGGACCTGTTTGGGGAGTGGCTGAAGCCAAACCCTATACTGACGAGCAGGTGACCACAATATTTAATAAGCTTGATGTGCTGTTAGAAGGCGAATTGGATTTTATTCTAGATATAGATTCTGCCTAAGGTTGAGAATTAAGGGTTGAGGTATTGAGTGTTATCCTATTGGGAACGGCATTCTCTAGAAAATGCATCAGCTCATCCCCATGTTCGATAATGCTGGGGGTGAGGTCATGGCCGCCTTCGAGAATTTTCAGTAATACTCTGTCGGTTTTGCTGATTAAGGTGTAAACGTCATCAATCGGAATAACCTCATCCTCTTTGCCATGAACAATGAGAATCGGGCACTGTATCGTCGTAACAGACTGTATCGGTGCGATATCATCAAACTGGTGACCGATGACTCTTTCAACATAGCCGAGTACGTACCAGCCTAGTGGAAAGAAAGGGATCCCTTTTCCGCAAGCCAACGCTTCATCATATCCGCAGGGTGTGCAAAGCTGGATAGGCTAACCACTGCACTGATGTCATCACGGCGAGAAGCAGCGAGTAATGTGGCAGCAGCGCCAACGGAGTGGCCAATTAAAGCAACTCTTGGCAAGGAGGCTCCAGTTAAAGCAGTTATAGATTGATAATGTTGAGCCTTCAGCCAAGCAATCGCGGCATCGATATCTTCTGCAAAGCGTGGCATTGAAGAAAAGGTGTCTTCATCACTATTACCATGATTGCGAACATCGAAAAGCAGTACGCTCCAACCGGCTTTTATTAACAAAGGGACTAAAGGCAGTAACGCTGCTCTATTAGCTCCCCAGCCATGCGTTAAAATGGCGACTCGGTCTGTTGTTGTCCCTGAATCCACCAACCTTCCAAAGTCAAATTACCTTGGGTTGGAAATCGAACGGTTTGCGTCTGCCCTTGATCGAGTTTAGGCAATTCAGTGATGGGAATGCGTGAAGGGCTGAGTTGTTGATGTAGCCGTTGATGGAAAAGCCGAGTCACGACAAGGGCGGCAATCAGCGCGATAAACAAAAATCCGATGGCATAGAGCCAAAAATCCATATTCTTTCCTTTAAAAGACGATTCCCAAGCATGACAGAGTCGATATTATATTCAGCTTTAGCGCTGTCAGCGATGTTAAATTAGGGTATAATTTCGCGCTAATTTGCAATAACCGTGACGGAAACAGGAAAAAGATATCATGCGCAGCCATTATTGCGGCGATCTTCGTATAGAACATATCGGCCAAGAGATAACACTAACAGGGTGGGTACACCGTCGTCGAGATCATGGTGGAGTTATCTTCCTCGATGTCAGAGATCGTGAAGGTATCACTCAGGTGGTCTTTGATCCGGATCGTGAAGCCAGCTTTGCATTAGCGGATAGTGTGCGTAACGAATATGTGATTGAAGTGAAAGGCCTTGTCCGTGCGCGTCCTGAAGGCACTGAAAACAAAGAGATGCCAACAGGCTCCATTGAAGTGTTGGGCAAAGAGCTGGTTATCTTAAACAAAGCTGACACACCGCCATTCCAGCTCGATGATCATCAGCAGGTCGGTGAAGACGTTCGTTTACGTAATCGTTTTATTGATCTACGTCGTCCTGAGATTCAGCGCAAATTACGTTTCCGTTCAAAAATTACGCACTACATTCGTAACTACCTAGAAGAAAATGGCTTTCTCGATATCGAAACACCGATATTGACGCGTGCAACCCCAGAAGGTGCCCGCGATTACTTGGTACCTAGCCGTACCCATGAAGGTCATTTCTTTGCGCTTCCTCAGTCGCCTCAGTTGTTTAAGCAGTTGTTGATGGTGTCTGGATTTGATCGTTACTACCAAATCGCCAAATGCTTCCGTGATGAAGATCTGCGTGCTGATCGTCAGCCAGAATTTACGCAGATCGATATTGAAACCTCATTCATGAGTGAAGAAGAGATCATGGCGATTACTGAGAAGATGATTCGCGGTCTCTTCCAAGATCAATTGAATGTGGATCTCGGTGACTTCCCACGTATGCCTTACTCTGAAGCGATGCAGCGTTACGGCTCAGATAAGCCTGATCTGCGTATCCCGATGGAACTCATCGATGTGGCTGATTTAGTGGCGGGCGTTGATTTTAAAGTCTTTGCTGCTCCAGCAACGGACCCTAAAGGTCGTGTCGCGGCATTGAAAGTGCCCGGTGGTGCTGAATTAACCCGTAAGCAGATTGATGACTACACTAAGTTTGTCAGCATCTATGGTGCGAAAGGCTTGGCTTGGATCAAAGTGAATGCCATCGAAACCGGTGCGGAAGGTCTTCAGTCACCCATCGTCAAGTTCTTGGGTGAAGATGTTGCCCTGCAGATCATGCAGCGTGTCGGTGCTCAGAATGGAGACCTGGTCTTCTTCGGTGCGGATAAAGCCAAGATCGTTAACGAAGCACTGGGTGCGTTGCGTATCAAGGTCGGTGAAGATCTGAATATGCTTCAGTGTGAGTGGGCACCTTTGTGGGTGGTTGATTTCCCGATGTTCGAAGACGATGGCAAAGGTGGTTTAACCGCATTGCACCACCCCTTCACCTCACCCAACTGTTCACCAGAAGAGTTGATCGCTGAACCTGAAGGTAAGCTGTCACGTGCCTACGACATGGTATTGAATGGTACCGAGTTAGGTGGTGGTTCTGTCCGTATACACGATCAAACTATGCAGCGTGCAGTCTTCAAGGTGCTGGGTATTACCGACGAAGAAGCCGAAGAAAAGTTTGGCTTCTTGTTAAACGCGTTGCGTTACGGTGCGCCGCCTCACGGTGGTTTGGCCTTCGGTTTAGATCGCTTAGTCATGTTGATGACCGGTTCTGCGTCGATTCGTGAAGTGATCGCTTTCCCGAAAACCCAAAGTGCGGCGTGTTTGTTAACCGATGCACCGGGTGAAGTCAGTGCAGCTCAATTACGTGAGTTGAATATCAAATTACGAAAAACACCTTAAGGGTGTAGCGGCGCTGCTCATCTGAGTAGTCGATTGATTCTAGGGGCTTGCGAGCCCCTTCTTTGTTAGTGAGGTAATGTGAAATGGCAGGTCATTCGAAGTGGGCCAATATTAAGCACCGTAAAGCGGGGCAAGATGCTAAGCGTGGCAAAATTTTCACTAAACTGATTCGTGAGCTCACCGTTGCGGCTAAAGAGGGTGGTGGCAGTGTTGCCGATAATCCGCGCTTGCGTGCGGCGGTGGATAAAGCCCTCGGCGCTAATATGAAAAAAGATACCGTTGAGAAAGCGATTCAGCGTGGTGTCGGTGGTAACGAAGCAGATAATTACGATGAGTTAACCTATGAGGGCTATGGTCCTAATGGCGTGGCGATTCTCGTAGAATGCATGACCGATAATGTCAACCGAACAGTTTCTCAGGTGCGTGCGGCCTTTACCAAGCACGGTGGTAATTTAGGCACCAATGGCTCGGTTTCTTATCTATTTGATAAAAAAGGACAGATAAGTTTTGATTCTGAAGTGGACGAAGATCAATTGATGGAGATTGCATTGGAAGCGGGTGCTGAAGACATTGTCACTAACGATGATGGTTCGATGGATGTCTTTACCAGTGTTGCCGAGTTTATGGATGTGAAACAGGCGCTTGTCGAGGCTGGATTAGAACCTGTCCATGCGGAAGTGGCTATGATCCCATCGACCTCGGTTGATCTAGATCTTGAAGGCGGGCAA
The DNA here is from genome assembly GCA_021208565.1 of Nitrincola sp. Classification (GTDB taxonomy): domain Bacteria; phylum Pseudomonadota; class Gammaproteobacteria; order Pseudomonadales; family Balneatricaceae; genus Nitrincola. The sequence continues at coordinate 51,367 of JAJOJN010000126.1, read as the reverse complement.
AAAGCCTTAAAACTTTTGGATGCGCTAGAAGATTTAGATGATACGCAAAACGTCTATCACAACGCCAATATTCCAGAAGAGGCGATGGAGTGATCTTTCTGGGTATTGACCCGGGTTCACGGATTACTGGATACGGTGTGATCAATAGCATTAATGGTAAAAATGAATACATCGCCAGTGGTTGCATCCGTATCCGTGAGGGAGAGCTCGCTGATCGTTTACAGCAGGTGTATGCGGGTGTTACGGAAATTATTGATCGATACCTTCCACAAGAGTTTGCGATAGAGCAGGTCTTTATGGCGCGAAACGCCGATTCAGCACTCAAGCTGGGTCAAGCGCGGGGTGTTGCTATTGTTGCAGCGGCCAATCAATCCTTACCTGTGTACGAATATTCGGCCAGAAAAGTAAAACAATCAGTGGTGGGCTCTGGAGCGGCTGATAAAACTCAGGTGCAACATATGGTGGCGCGTTTATTGAAGTTGCCTGGGTTGCCTCAAGCAGACGCGGCAGATGCCTTAGCTATCGCCCTATGTCATGCACATGCACGCAGTAGTTTGCTGAGCTTAGCGGGACAACATTCAGGAAAAAGAGGTCGGTGGCGATGATCGATTTGGATATCGAACTAGAGCGGTTTGTCTATTTTGCGGATCTCTTTGGCATCGCTATTTTTGCGATCACAGGGGTTTTAGCGGCTCGCGGAAAGCAAATTGATCTATTCGGGGTGATGGTTTTGGCTTTGGCGACATCGCTCGGTGGTGGTACTCTTCGTGATCTGGCTTTAAACGCCCATCCGTTGATTTGGATTGCGGACCCTATGTTAATTTGGACGGCTGTGGGTGCGGCACTACTAACCTTTGGTTACTGTCGATTTTTACAGATGCCAAGGAGAGCCTTGCTCGTATTTGATGCTGCTGGTTTGGCTTTGTTTGCCATCGCTGGCGCTGAAAAAGCCATGGCCTTGGGGTTCTCACCAACCATTGCTGTGATTATGGGTATCAGCACAGGGTGTGCGGGCGGTGTGATTCGGGACGTATTAACCGGTAAAATTCCTGGCATCCTTCAGCATGAAGAGTTTTATGCTACCTGCGCATTGATTGGCTGTGTTTTTTATGTCTTGATGCATGGTCACCTAGACCCAAATCTACTGGGCGCTGATCTCGATGGCGGTGATTTTCTTAGTACGTCTGTTGGCCATTTATGCCGGTATTCGTCTACCGGTATTTGTGGTTGCGGGTATTGATACTACGCCAAGGCGAGTGTTGGGTTTGCGTCGCCGCTCTTGGAATAATACGTTACATTCAAAAAGGAATGAAGAAAAAATGATAGGTCATCTACACGGTCGTGTTTTAGAAAAGCACCCGCCTTTCCTGATCCTTGATGTAGGTGGTGTTGGTTACGAAGTGGAAGCATCGATGAATACTTTTTATCGATTGCCTGAGATAGGGGCAGACGCTTCCATTTATGTTCATATGGTCGTCAGAGAAGATGCTCAGCTGCTTTATGGTTTTGTTGATCGTCAAGAACGCAGTGTGTTTCGAGAGTTAATTAAAACCAATGGAGTGGGGCCTAAGCTCGCTATCACACTGCTTTCTGGTATCAGTGTCGATGCTTTTGTTCGATGTGTTGAGTATGAAGACGTCGCTACGCTGGTAAAGCTTCCAGGTGTTGGTAAAAAAACAGCTGAGCGCTTGATCATTGAGATGAAGGATCGATTGAAAAATTTATCCTCAATCACATCCGTCTTGCCTAAATCGTCTGATTCTTCTTTGCCTTTGATGGAAACCATTAGCCCAGTAGTTGATGAAAAACGAGAAGCGGAAGCGGCGTTGTTAGCACTAGGTTATAAGCCTGTTCAGGCTACAAAGGCGGTTGAAGCTGCCGCCAAATCCTTAGGTGAACAGGTGAGTGCAGAAGAGATCATTCGCTTGGCATTACGTGGCATGATTAACACTTGATGGCTATATTTTTACGTTTCTTTCGACTAGTTGAGTGACATTGATGATAGAAGCTGATCGTTTTATAACACCGACGGCGGCAGGGCCAGCAGAAGAGATCCAAGACCGAACGGTAAGGCCGCAAACCCTGCAAGACTATGAGGGGCAGCCTATCGTTCGTGAACAGATGAAGATTTTCATTCATGCAGCACGCCAACGATCAGAGGCGCTTGATCACACATTAATATTTGGCCCGCCTGGATTAGGCAAAACCACCTTGGCAAACATTATTGCCAATGAAATGGGTAGCCAAATTCGAACCACATCAGGTCCTGTATTGGAAAAAGCGGGCGATGTCGCCGCGATGCTGACCAATTTGGAGGCGGGGGATGTGCTTTTTATTGATGAAATTCATCGATTAAGTCCAAATGTTGAAGAAATTCTCTATCCAGCAATGGAAGATTATCAGCTAGACATTATGATCGGTGAAGGACCTGCTGCTCGCTCAATCAAAATCGATTTGCCGCCTTTTTACGCTGGTCGGTGCAACGACACGAGCTGGATTATTAACCTCTCCACTTAGAGATCGTTTTGGTATTGTTCAGCGTCTTGAATTCTACTCAGTAGAGGATCTTACCAAAATCGTCAGTCGTGCTGCTCGCTTAACGGGAACACCTATTGATCCAGCCGGAGCCAGAGAAATCGCACGACGTTCGCGAGGAACGCCGCGAATTGCAAATAGACTCCTGCGTCGTGCACGTGATTATGCTGAAGTGAAAGGGAATGGGGCGATCAGTGCAGAAATAGCAGATCTTGCGCTGAATATGCTAAACGTTGATGAGTGTGGTTTTGATCACATGGATCGTCGTATGCTACTTGCCATGATCGAAAAGTTTGGTGGAGGCCCCGTTGGTGTTGACAGTCTTGCGGCCGCGATTAGTGAAGAAAGAGATACGATTGAAGATGTGCTTGAGCCTTACCTTATTCAACAAGGTTTTGTGATGCGAACACCGAGGGGGCGTGTGGTTACAGACCATGCTTATACCCACTTTGGTATTAAAAAACCTGTTAGTGATTAAGCTAGACATGATCTTAATCAAGGTTTAGCCGATTTGCCTGTTAGTATTATTCTAATGAAGAGTCACTGATTAATACGCATATTTGAAACAGGGTAAATCAAATGCTCGCTCTAGCCGAAGACCGTTTTCTAACAGATTGTCGAAAACAGTTGATAACCTTACATGAGATCTTGATGCAAGAGCTTTCGAGAGCTGTTCAAGATCAAAAATCCCAAACAGGGTTACTAGTCGAAATTCGCCAGTGTGAAGAAGCGATTAAACGTATTGATAATGGTCATTTTGGTCGTTGCAAAGTCTGCTCAGAAGCGATAGAGTTGAATAGATTAAAGGCCGAGCCAACCGTGACAACATGTCTTTCGTGTGCAGCCGATCGTCATAACAGTTAGTTTATAGGTTTATCACAAAAAATATTAAAAAATCTGCGAATTCTTCTCATTCCCCCTCTTGTATAATTTTTAGCTACTGATATTGTGAGCGCCTGCCTCATACTGGGTTAGGAGTGAACTGTGCAAGAAAAGCTTTCCATTTGGTCATTAATTGTAGATGCCAGTTTGATCGTTCAATTGATCATGCTTGCGCTCGTAATTACTTCATTTATCTCTTGGGTTTTAATCTTTCAGCGTCGATCGGCTATTCGAGCAGCACAAAAGTCAATGCGTGCGTTTGAAGAGCGTTTTTGGTCAGGAGCAGATCTTGGTCAGCTTTATCGTGAAGTCAGTCAAAATCCCAATGAAAATTGTGGTGCTGAGAATATATTTCGTGCTGGCTTGAAAGAGTTCACTCGACTCACTCAGCAGGGGAAAGCCGACCCTGATGTGGTGATGAATGGTATTCAGCGCAGAATGCGTGTGGCCATGTCTCGTGAAGAGGAAAAGCTCGAAAAGCACCTTCCTTTCTTGGCAACGGTTGGTTCTACCAGTCCATACATGGGTCTGTTTGGAACAGTTTGGGGTATTATGAACTCCTTCCGTGGTTTGGCTACTCAGACCACTGCGACTATCTCAGTTGTGGCACCGGGTATTGCAGAAGCCTTGATCACTACCTCTATCGGTTTGTTTGCGGCTATTCCTGCCGTAATTGCTTATAACCGATTTACAGCACAGTCTGAAACCTTGTTGAGTAACTACGAAACATTTGCTGATGAGTTCTCAAGTATTCTTTACCGTCGTCTACATGCACTTTGAGGTCTTATAAATGGAGATGCAGTGGCGCACACGTAAAAAGAGAAATCTCAATACGGAAATGAACGTCGTACCTTATATCGAGGTCATGGTGGTGTTGTTGGTTATCTTTATGCTGACAACACCCATGTTGACCCAAGGGGTAGATGTTGATTTGCCTCAGGCGAGTGCTCAACCGGTAGAAACAGACGATCAAGAACCTTTAATCATTTCTGTTGATCGCGATGGTAACTTTTATATCAATGTGGGTGGTGATGATACCGTTCCAGTTGAACCCGAAGTCATTCAGACACGAGTTTCCAGTGTTTTGAGCGAGAACCCGGGTAAGCTGGTTCTGGTCAGAGGTGATAAGAACGTTTCTTACGAACGAGTGGTCCAGCTGATGGTTCTTTTACAAGCAGCAGGCGCACCGAGCGTTGGCTTGGTAACTGAGTAGGATCCAGAGTGGATAATTATCGCAGTTATGTTACTCCGGTTATTCTGGCAACACTGGTCCATCTGGTGATGCTAATATTGCTTGCTGGTTACTGGTTTGATTTTAGAGAGCAAACCAAAGCTCAGCCCAGAAGTATTCAAGCAAGAATGATCGATTTAAGCAGTTTTCAACCGGATCAGGCAGCAGCTCAACAAGCGGCTGAACAAGCTCGTGCTGATCAGCAAGCTAGGGCGGATGAGCAGCGTCGCCAAGCTGAAGCGGAGCAGCAGCGACAAGAGCAGCAGCGTCAGGCTGAACAGCAACGCCAAGCCGAACAACAACGTCAGGCTGAAGCGCAGCGGCAGGCGGAGGCACAGCAAGCTGAGCAGCAGCGCCAAGCAGAGCAACAACGCCAGGCTGAGCAGCAGCGTCAAGCCGAACAGCAGCGTCAGGCTGAGCAGCAGCGACGTGAACAAGAAGCTGAAGCTCAGCGTCAACGTGAGTTAACCGCTCAGCGTGAGGCTGAGTCGAGATTGAGAGCTGATCAAGAGCGACAGCAGCGTGAAGAGGCTGAGCGTCGAGCTCAAGAGCAGCGTCAGCAAGAGGAACAGCGTCGTCAGGAAGAACAACGCCGTCAGGAAGAACAGCGACGAGTTGAAGAACAGCGCCGAGCGGAAGAGCAGCGTCGTCAGGAAGAGCAACGTCGTCAAGAAGAGCAGCGCCGTCAAGAAGCTGAGCGTCGAGCTCAGGAGGAAGCGAGAGCCGCGGCACAAGCAGCAGCTCAAGCAGCTGCAGAAGCTGTAATTGGTGATATAGGTTCGTATATTCAGGCCTTAGTCAGTCGAAATTGGAATATTCCGGCTACAGCGCGGTCGGGAATGTCGGCAACGGTTGAAATACAGCTAACACCTGCGGGTGATATCGTGGATGTCAGAATAGTGCGCAGTAGTGGTGATATGGCATTTGATCGTTCAGTTGAGCAAGCCGTTCGTCGAACTGAAAGGCTGCCTAGAGTGTCAGAAGTAGATCCGATGCTTTTTGAGAGCGTTTGAGAAGAATGCAGATAGTTTTCACACCTGAAGGGTTGAGATGGTAATGAAAAAATTGAAGAGCTTATTCCTTGTTGTTTTAATGTTTTTTAGCTCTGGGTTAATGGCTCAACAGTTAGTTGTTGAGATCACTCAGGGTGTTGATAGTCCGGTTCCTGTCGCGGTCGTTCCGTTTGGATGGAGTGGTGATGGGGCGCTTTCTGAAGATATTGCTGCGATCGTGAGTCAAAACTTAGGTCGTAGTGGCTTCTTTAGATCCATGAATCGTCAAAATATGCTGAGTTTCCCTAATCAGGAAGATCAGGTCTTTTATCGTGACTGGCGTATGGTCAATCAGGACTATTTAGTTATCGGACGTATGCAGCCTCTTTCTGCTGATGAAGTACGCATCACCTTCGAACTTTATGATGTGTTGAAAGAACAGAAAATGTTTGCGCGTGAAGTATCCGCCGGTCGAAATAATTTGAGAGATGCCGCTCACTTTATTTCGGATGTTATTTTTGAAGAGATCACGGGTATTAAGGGTGCGTTTTCAACTCGTATTGTTTATGTCACCGCAGATCGGGGTCAGGGTACCAATCAACGTTTTCGTCTACATATGGCAGACTGGGATGGAGAGCGAGCTAGAACTATTTTAGAGTCTAACGAGCCAATTTTATCGCCAGCTTGGTCATTTGACGGCACTAAACTTGCCTATGTTTCTTTCGAAACAAGCCGTCCAGTCATCTATATTCAACACTTGGCTACGGGGCAACGTGAGCAGGTTCAGTCCTTTCCGGGTCTTAATGGTGCGCCGGCTTGGTCTCCTGATGGAAATCGTCTAGCGATGGTGTTATCAAAAGATGGAAATCCGGAGATTTATGTATTAGATTTGCGCTCTCGCGACTTGCAACGCATGACGAATAATTCTGCTATCGATACAGAGCCCTTTTGGTCTCCTGATGGTAGGTTTTTGTTCTTTACCTCTGACCGTGGTGGTTCACCACAGATCTACAGGATGGATCTGGCTTCACGATCAGTGGAACGTGTGACATTTGAGGGCAACTACAATGCTCGCGGTCGTCTCACGCAAGATGGGCGTTTTCTGACCATGGTTCACCGTGGCAGCTCCCGCCGATTCCAGATTGCCGTTCAGGATCTACAAAGCGGACGTCTGGATATTTTAACCAATAGCGATTACGATGAATCACCGAGCATCGCACCGAACGGAAGTATTGTGATGTACGCAACCCAAGAAGCTGGACGAGGTATACTCGCAGCCGTGTCTCTTGATGGGCGTATACGCTTCAATATGCCTGTTGCTTCAGGAGATGTACGTGAACCGGCGTGGTCGCCTTTCTTGAAATAGTTTGTATCAACCTTTGATTATTTGCTGATAAATATCAGTAATGGAGAGAAAAAATGCGTGCAGTTCATTTTACAAAAGCTTTGGCTTTAGCGTCTGTTATGGCTATTGCTGCAGGTTGTAGCTCATCTGGTAGTAAAGGTGACTCTGGTGCTCTAACGGATACCGTTGGCGCTAGCTCAATTGGTGCTGGTACTGGTGGTGTGACGCCAGGTAGCTGGGAAGAAGTGCAGCAATTGCGCAATGTCTTCTTCTTCGAATTCGACCGTTCTGTAGTACGTCCAGAATTCCTGCCAGACCTAGAGAAGCATGCTCGCTTCCTAGCCAATAACCCAACTGCTCGTGTACGTCTAGATGGACACACTGACGAGCGTGGTACTCGTGAGTACAACATGGCACTGGGTGAGCGTCGTGCGCAAGCTGTAGAACGTGTTCTTTTGGTTAACGGTGCAAGCGCTGGCCAAATCGAAACTGTTAGCTACGGTGAAGAGCGTCCTGCGGTATTGGGAAGCCATGAAGGTGCATGGTCTCAAAACCGTCGTGTAGAACTGAGATACCTGAGCCGTTAATAGCCAGATGAATACAACAGCGCGTAAATACATATTAGCGGGTTGTTTGGGCACTGTGCTGACTTTGTCAGCACAGTCGCACGCTCAAGTACCTGTTATCGAAGTTCGAAGTGGTGATCAAGGTTTGAACCAGTCAGGTCAAATCTCTGGTGCTTCGAGCCAAAGTGAATTAATTCTTCTCGTGCTTAGCTTACAAGAAGAAGTGCGCTATTTACGAGGCGAACTCGAAACCACACAAAATCGCTTGAGTCGAGTCGAAAATGACATCGTGGAGCGTTATCGTGATGTCGATAGGCGTTTAAGTGTGTTGATGCAGGCCGCTATGGGCGATGACCCTATGGCTCCGCTGCCTTTGCCTGCCGAACCTCCGGCATCTACTTCGGCTGAGTCTCCTCCATCTGCTGTACCCTCAACAAATTCTGTTGCTGCAGAACCCGCTTCTGCGAATGATCAGGCAGCTTATGATGAGGCTTTTGCTTTAGTCAGAGCGAGAGATTTTGATGCTGCAATAGAAGCTTTTGAAAACTTCGTCCGTCGTTTTCCTGAACATGCCAATACGGCTAACGGGTATTACTGGCTAGGCGAATTGCATTTGGCTAAAGAGTCCCCTGAGAAAGCTAAAGTCGCTTTTGAAACAGTACTTGATCGTTTTCCAAGCCATCATAAAGTACCGGACACACTCTACAAACTTGGTGTGACCTTTTCACGTTTAGGAGAGCAAGAGCGCTCTAGACATATGATGCAGCGTGTAATTAATGAGTTTCCGCAAAGTACTGCTGCAACACTGGCACAAAGCTTTAGGCCAGTTGGAACGTAATTTGGACAAGAATTCAATGAATAGTGGTAAACGGGCTGTTGTTTTACTGTCCGGTGGTTTAGATTCCGCAACAGTTTTGGCCATGGCAAAAGCCGAGGGCTACAATTGTTATGTGCTCAGTTTTGATTATGGTCAGCGTTCTCTCACAGAACTTAACGCGGCTAAAGCGGTTGCGGCAGATGTTGGAGTCGTTGAGCACAGAGTCCTGAGATTGAATCTTGAAGATTTTGGTGGCTCGGCACTTACAGATCACTCCTTAACGATGCCTGAGGGTGAAAGTGAATCTACGCCTGATGAGGGTATCCCAGTTACCTATGTTCCAGCGCGTAATACAGTTTTCCTTTCTCTAGCCTTGGGTTGGGCGGAAGTGCTTGATGCATCCGCGATCTTTATTGGTGTAAATGCCGTGGACTACTCCGGCTACCCAGATTGTCGACCTGAATTTATCAAGGCTTTTGAAGCCATGGCAGCACTGGCAACACGACAAGGTGTCGAAGGCGCACCTATTCGTATCGTTACCCCGTTAATCGATTTAACTAAAGCTGAGATTATTCAGGCGGGTATAGGCTTAGGTTTAGATTACAGTAAAACTGTTTCCTGCTATCAGGCGGATAATGAAGGGCGTGCCTGTGGCCGATGCGATAGTTGTCGGCTGAGAGCGATTGGCTTCAAGCAAGCCGGAATTCCTGATCCGACGCATTATCAGCGTTAAAAGGGTAGTCAACCTACTCCTTTTGGCTATGATACAATCATCATTAGTGCTCGCTTTATGCTGTAGCAAGTCCCACACCTATTTCGGAGCTCGAACTATTCATGTTAACGACACGAGAGTTGGCTGATCGTATTTTAGTTCAAGAACATTTTGCTCAAGAGCATTTACCTGGTGCACTAAGCCATCAGCAACAAAATGAGTTGCAAGAAGAGATTGTTGAACTGCTTAAGCAGAAAGATGCTTGTTTAGTTGCTCATTACTACACCGATCCCGTGATTCAAGCGCTGGCTGAGAAAAGCGGTGGATGCGTAGCAGATTCTCTAGAGATGGCGCGATTTGGCAGTCAGCATGCTGCATCGACTCTGATTGTGGCAGGCGTTCGATTTATGGGTGAAACTGCCAAGATTTTGAGCCCTGAGAAGCGTATATTAATGCCAACACTTGAGGCTACCTGTTCCCTGGATATTGGTTGTCCAGTCGATGAGTTTTCTGCTTTTTGTGACCAGCACCCAGACCATGAAGTCGTGGTCTATGCCAATACATCCGCAGCTGTCAAAGCACGAGCTGATTGGGTGGTTACCTCGAGTATCGCCTTACGGGTCGTAGAGCATCTGCACGATCAGGGAAAGAAGATTATTTGGGCGCCTGATAAGCACCTTGGTGATTACGTGCGCCAAAAAACGGGTGCTACTATGTTGTTATGGGACGGTGCTTGCATTGTTCATGAAGAGTTTAAAGCTAAAGGGTTGCAGGATCTTAAAAAAAGTCTATCCCGATGCGGCGATTCTTGTTCATCCTGAGTCACCAGATGCTGTTGTTGAACTGGCCGACGTGGTTGGGTCAACAAGCCAGCTGATTAATGCAGCCGCAACTTTACCCAATCCGATGTTTATCGTTGCAACGGATCGTGGGATTTTCTACAAAATGCAACAAGCCGCACCTGGTAAGGTGTTAATTGAAGCACCAACAGGTGGCACTGGCGCCACTTGTCGCAGTTGTGCACATTGTCCTTGGATGGCTATGAATGGCTTGGAAAATCTGCGCGATGTGCTCTTGAGTGGAGATCAAGAGATTATAGTGTCAGAGCAGTTGATTGATCGTGCTCGCAAGCCACTTCAGCGAATGTTAGATTTTCCGCTAAAGTGACCTGTTTGAAAAGTTGTCTTTAGAAGTCTTCGCGAAGCTGGCGGCGGATCTCAACAGTCTCCGCCTCCAGTTGCTCTAACCTAGCCAAATCAGATGGTTGTAAGTTTCTTTCACGCTTGGCGAAGGTCACTTGTTGCATGGCACTATCGATATTACCCGTGAGCAAAAAATACTGAATTCTCGCTTCATGGACACCAATAATGTTACCAGCCAGTCCTTCAGCTTCTGCAAGTTGATACCAACTGTCTACGTCGGTTGGGAAATTTTGCAGGATCGCTTTGTAGACAGGCACTGACTCTGCCGCTCGCCCAGATTGATAAAGCGTTGCTGCATGCAGTTTCATCACAGGATAACTGCCTGGGTAGAGACCCATTAAGCGCGATGAAAGCTGTTGTGCAGATGGATAATTTTTCTCAGCGAGCAATAATTCCAGTTCAGAGAGTTGTACATAAAGATGTTGTCTCCATTGGTTAGGTAACTGCTCAAGTGAGCGACGCGCAAGAGCTAGATCATTCGCACGTATTCCCGCAAGTAGCGAGCCATAATGAGATTTAGGCGTGTTGTTCTCTCTGGCTTCTGTACTGAATCTCTGCACAGCTTCACCAGGTTGTTGCGTCAGGTGAACTTCCATACGCGTCTTAATCAAATCAAAATCGATAGTTTTGGGTCTAGGTGTTACTGGAGGTAAGGACTCAGCACGATTTAATGAATCAGCAATACGTGATTCCGTAACCGGGTGAGTCAGCAAAAACTCGGGTGGGCGTTGTCCATAAAAGCGATAGCTGCGCTGTAGTCTGGAAAACATTTGTGGCATTGCACGAGGATCTCGATTGGCTTGAACCAATGTTTGCATGCCAATACGATCGGCTTCTTCTTCATTGCGTCGACTAAAATTTAGTTGCGCCTGAGCTTGAGCACCAATGGTACCAGTTAAAGCTGCTGCACCCCCCTCGGGACTGGCTGAAGCGATAAGGATACTGGCTAACACGCCAGCCAATACCATGGGACGGTTGCGTCTTTCCTCTTCAATGCGTTGGGCATAATGACGTTGACTCAGGTGAGCTAGTTCGTGGGCCAATACAGAAGCTAGTTCATCTTCAGAGCCTGCTGCTACGATCAATCCACTGTGGACACCAATAATACCGCCAGGTACCGCAAAGGCGTTAAAGGTTGGATTATCAACCACAATCAGTTCAAGGCGTCGATCCGACAGTTCACTGTGAGGCACGAGATCCCAGAGTAGTTCATCTAGATAATGAAATGTTAAAGGGTCGTGTAGCAAGGGTGCTCTGCCACGGAGAATTCTAGCCCAGTTGCGACCCAATCGATACTCGGTTGACAAAGAGCTGGTTGCCATCGGAGTAGAGAGGCTCGGAAGATTAGTGGATGCTTGGGTTGGATTTGCCAATGCAACGCTTATCAAAGGGATGCTAATCAATAGTGAAAGTAACAGTTTTTTCAAGGGAAGCGGCCTAACCTGTCATAAAGTTTGGTTGTAATAGTGATAAGAGCACTTTAATCTAAGCGCAGTGTTATCGTCTAGCGTCATTCATTGAATCATTGTTTGAGGTATTTATGTCTAGCCAACTAGAGCCAGATCAATTATTGGACGCCTCCGGTTTGAACTGTCCTCTACCTTTGCTCAAAGCGAAACAAGCTTTGAGTAAGAATGCAACCCGCTCAATTACTCAAGGTTGTCGCGACAGATGCGGGCTCAGTCCGAGATTTTAAAGCCTTCACTGATCAATCAGACCACACACTCTTAGAGTCGTTCACTGATGAAGATCGTTTCATCTACTTAATTCGTCGTGGCTGAGTTTAATTCGAGTTTGAATCATTATGTTCAAAATTATTAGCAAATGGATACATCGCTACTTTTCCGATGAAGAAGCCTTACTGTTATTTGTGCTCTTAGCTATTTCTCTAGTCATCATTTTAACCGTAGGTAAGGCGCTCGCTCCGGTGTTTTTTTAGTATTATCCTAGCATTTTTAATGCAGGGTGCGGTGCAACGTTGCGCCCGTTATATGCCCCATAAAGCCGCTGTACTTTTGGTCTTTAGTAGCTTTATGGCCGCTTTTCTAGCTTTTATGTTGCTCGTGTTACCTCAAGTGTGGCGTCAGTTATTAACCTTTCTGAATGAAGCGCCCCGTATCGTAACAGAAATCCAAAAAGCCTTGCTGTTTCTGCCAGACCGTTATCCGGAATTGGTTACTGAAGATCAGATTCGTCAACTGAGTTCGGTTGCTGCGGCAGAAATTGGACGTGCTTGGCAGTGGGCTTTAACCTTTTCATTGCACTCGATCACCAATATTGTGGCCATGCTAATTTACTTGATACTGGTGCCAATACTGGTGTTTTTCTTTATGAAAGATGGCAGTGTTTTGGCAGGCAGTATCGCCAACTATTTGCCTGAAAAAAGAGATCTAATGCGCCGTGTCTGGACCGAAATGGATGCTCAAATCGCCAATTACATACGGGGTAAAACCATCGAGATTCTAATCGTCGGTGCTGTTTCTTATGTGGTGTTTGTATTTCTGGGGCTAAACTATGCAGCGCTGTTGGCTGTAATGGTCGGTTTGTCTGTTGTGATTCCCTATATTGGCGCCGCCTTAGTCACAATTCCTGTTGCGGGTGTGGCATTCTTTCAGTGGGGTTGGGGGCCTGAGTTTCTGACACTGATGGCGGCCTATTTTATTATCCAGGCGCTGGATGGTAATGTTCTGGTGCCTATTCTGTTTTCTGAAGCGGTTAATTTGCACCCTGTCTCAATTATCGTGGCGGTTTTGCTGTTTGGCAGTATTTGGGGAGTGTTAGGGGTTTTCTTTGCCATACCGCTAGCCACACTGGTGAAATCAATTGTCAATGCTTGGCCGGCAGCACTTGAGCAGGTAGCCGAAGAGAAGCAGCAGATTGAAGAGATGCAGGAGCCCTAGGTGGCTCCTGTCGTTTATCTCGATTAGGCGTATTTTTGTCGATATCAAACTCAAAGTTGTTTGACGGTATCGAGCACCTCTGCAGCATGTCCCTTTACCTTCACTTGACGCCATTCATGACGCAAGATGCCTTCCTTATCGATTAAGAATGTGCTTCGGTCTATTCCCATATATTCTTTGCCATAGAGCTTTTTAAGCTTGATAACATCAAAAAGTTTACATAACTCTTCTTCTGGATCACTGATCAGTTGAAAGGGAAAAGATTGCTTGGTGCGAAAGTTTTCATGACTTCTTAAGCTATCTCTGGATACGCCAAAGATCTCCGTTTCGGCTGCTTGAAATTCGGAATAGAGATCTCTGAAATCTTGTCCTTCCGTTGTGCATCCTGGGGTGCTGTCTTTGGGGTAAAAGTAGATGACTAGGTTACGTCCCCTTAATTCATTTAACTTAACTTGCATGTCGCTGGTGGCCGTTGCAGTGAAATCAGGCACGGGTTGACCGATAATCGGCGCTGTCATAATTTGCTCCTAAAAAAGTCTCGTTAAAAATGTCTCTACCACTACGCTTATGGGGGGTACTTCGTTTAGAATGACGGGTCATTCGAATACGATAACGATAGCAGAAGTGGTTCAGTAGGTTAACCTTGCTTTTTTGAGTCTTGGTGTTGGTTCAGATCTAGCATCACCAGAATATAATGGAGAACACAATGATTTGCGGCAGTATGGTAGCGTTGGTCACCCCTATGACCTTGAATGGAGATATCGACTGGGAGGCGCTCAAGCGTTTAGTTGAGTTCCATGTCGAAAAGGGGACCGCATCCATCGTTGCAGTAGGGACGACTGGTGAATCAGCGACATTGGATTGCGATGAGCATACTGAGGCCATTCGCTTTGTGGTAGATCAAGTTAACGGGCGTATCCCTGTCATTGCGGGTACCGGTGCTAACTCTACGCGTGAAGCGATTGAACTCACTCGTGCTGCTAAGTCGGTTGGTGCCGATGCGAGTTTGCTGGTGACGCCTTACTACAACAAGCCAACTCAAGAGGGTTTGTATCAGCATTATGCTAAAATAGCTGAATCGGTTGATATTCCTCAAATTCTTTACAATGTTCCGGGTCGAACTGCTTGTGATATGTTACCTGAGACGGTGCTTCGCTTAATGAATGTGGCGAATATTGTCGGTATCAAAGAGGCAACCGGTAACCTTGAGCGTGCGAAGCACTTAATCGAGGCCACTCCTGAGAACTTTGCGGTTTATTCAGGAGATGATGCGACGGCTATCGAACTCATCTTATTGGGTGGACAAGGTAATATCTCGGTAACCGCCAACGTAGCGCCTGCTGAAATGGCTGAATTGTGTCGTTTAGGCTTGGCAGGAGAGGCTGAAGCCGCTAGAGCACTTCAGCAGCGCCTGATGCCTTTACATACGACACTTTTTGTTGAGGCGAACCCTATTCCGGTGAAATGGGCTTTGGCTGAAATGGGATTGATGCAAGGTGGTTTGCGCTTGCCATTAACGCCTTTGTCAAGTCAATATCATGACCTTGTTCGCCAAGCACTCAAAGACAGTGGAATTGCATGATTATAGGTAATGTTATGAACAGGATCTCTTTTGTAGCGCCGACCCTTGTGGTTCTGGCCCTTTCTCTTGCCGGTTGTGGCTCTATCAAAAATCCTGTTTATGGAGAGCACGGTTTAATTCGTGACCGTAGTCAAGACTATGAGTTGGCTGAATCTGGTCAGCGATTGGTCATTCCCGATCATATCCAAGCGAGAGAAACGAGTGATCTACTGGTTGTGCCTCAGGTAGAAACTACTGCCAGTCGTTCAACGGGTCGATTCCAAGTACCTCGTCCTGAGTTCTTTTATGCCGATCCAACCTCTGACTCTGTCAATCTTGCGAGGCTTGAAGGTGAGCGGGTTATCTTTGTTGATGAACCCATTGCAGATGTTTGGAACAAAACACTGGATTTCTGGAGTTATCATAACGTCAGGATCGCCAGAACAGATCCTCGACAGGGCATTATTGAAACAGACTGGATTAGAACTGATGGTAGGGACTATGGTTTCGTTGATCGTTGGATTAAACGTTTAACCTTAACGCAAATGGAAGGCCCTGCTGACAATAAATTGCAGGTGTTAGTGCGTCCAGACCCTGATAATTATGATCGAACCTCTATTCGTATGCGCCATGTTCAGTTCCCTGCAGGACAGCAACCTGATCAAATCGAATGGGATGGCTTTCAGAACGATATTGCCTTCCAGAGTGACATGATGTTTGAGCTTCTAAGATACTTAAGTCGCTCAACAGCACCGACTACCGCCAACACTTTGTTAGCCATGCAGCAGCAAGGTCAAGCGAGCCAGTTAGGTCGTGATTCACGCGG
This sequence comes from Nitrincola sp., assembly GCA_021208565.1. GTDB lineage: Bacteria > Pseudomonadota > Gammaproteobacteria > Pseudomonadales > Balneatricaceae > Nitrincola. Next base: position 35,798 of record JAJOJN010000126.1, on the reverse strand, counting down.
TAACCCTGCGCTACGAATTAATGCTTCGCCGGATCAGGCTTGGATAATGGTTTCGCAAGCGATTGAAGCCGCTGGTCTCGATGTCGGTACGCAAGATCAGGAGCTAGGTAAGTTCTATATGACTTACACAACGACAACGCCATTCGACGATACCCGTAAGATGGGATTCTTTGAGTGGCTTCACTCTGATCGCGGTGAAATCAAATTAGATACTGGCTTTATTACGTCGGCGTTAGGATTTGGTGACTCCTCCAGTGAGCAAGAGACCATATCCTACTCATCTAGGGGTGCTAGAACCTCAGCAGAGCTTGCGGCGGATGAAGATATCGCAAATGATTTGAACGACCCGAACAACCCTGCTAACCAACCAGGCTATAAGATTTGGTTAGGTGGTCGAGTGATCTTTGTTTTTGGTGGCGGTCGAAGCGGTATTTTGAATGCAGACACAGGGCAGTATGAGCATGTTGGTCGATACCAAGTTGTGCTCAATCGTACTCGCACAGGTGTGATCGTTTCTGTACTGACGCAGGATGAGATCGCCGCCCCTGCGGTAGTTGCGGAAGAGATCCTCTGGCAAATCAGAAATCAATTGCCTGAAAGTATCTAAAATCAATAATGTAATTTTTTCTACAGTAGAACAGATCACGACAACGCCCATTATTTGGGCGTTGTTCATTGGAGATATGAATGGAAAAGCGTAGCGAGTTGTATGCAGGTAAGGCTAAATCAGTTTTTACCACAGATGACCCTAATCGTATGGTCATGGTATTTCGTGATGATACGTCGGCCTTCGATGGTAAAAAAGTTGAGCAGCTTGATCGTAAAGGCATGGTGAACAACAAATTTAACGCCTTCATCATGCAAAAACTCGAAGCAGCTGGAATTCCAACTCACTTCGAAGCCTTGCTGTCCGATACTGAAAGTCTGGTTAAGTGCCTAAAAATGATGCCGATTGAGTGTGTCGTTCGTAACTATGCGGCAGGCTCTTTATGCCGTCGTTTAGGTGTTGAAGAGGGCATGACCTTAAATCCACCAACCTTTGAGATGTTTCTGAAAAATGATGCACTGGGTGACCCGATGGTCAATGAGTCTCATATCGCTACTTTTGGGTGGGCGGATCCTGCACACATCGCCATTGCCAAAGAACTGACCTTTAAAACCAATGAAGTTTTGAAGAAGCTGTTCGACGATGCTGGTTTGCTGTTGGTCGATTACAAGCTTGAGTTTGGTTTGTATCAAGGACAAGTTGTTCTAGGGGATGAGTTTTCTCCTGATGGTTGTCGTTTATGGGATAAGGAAACACGAAATAAAATGGATAAAGATCGTTTCCGCCAAGGTTTGGGCGGCGTGATCGAGGCTTATGAAGAAGTGGGTCGCCGTCTGGGTATCCAGTTTGACTAAGCCTTTATAAATCAAGTTTTATAAAAAGACATATCAATCAGCGTTGTTGTTCATTTTCTTGCCAGTTATTGGAGTCAGTCATGAAGTGCGTTTTTCTAGATACCACCAGTCTAGATGATTTAGATCTAAGTGGATTGGCGTCTAAATTCTCAGACTTTGTGACTTATTCCACTACACAATCGGAACAAGTGGCTGAGCGAATAGCGGGTTTTGATGTGGTGATCACCAATAAAGTGGTGCTATCCAAAGAGGTGATACTAAACACGCATGCATTGAAGCTTATCTGCGTTGTTGCTACTGGAGTTAACAATGTAGATCTCGATGCGGCTAAACAGGCAAATGTTGCTGTTTACAACGCTCAAGCCTATGGCACTGATGCGGTAGCGCAGCATGTGTTGATGTTGATGCTGGTGTTGCATACCCGTTTCCTGGATTATCAGCGTCAAGTGAAAGCTGGTGAGTGGCAAAAAGCCTCGCAATTCTGTCTGTTAGATTTCCCAATTCTTGAGCTCAAAGGCCGGACCTTAGGTCTGGTGGGTTATGGTGCTTTAGGTCAGCGTGTTGCCCAGTTAGCAGAGGCCTTCGGTATGAAGGTGCTTGTAGCGGCTCGCGCAGGGTCTCAGCCTTGTGATGGACGTCTTGCGCTGGAGGAGATGTTGCCGCAGATTGATGTACTGAGCTTACACTGCCCGCTAACAGATTTAACTCGAAATCTCATCGATGAAGCGGCCATACAGCGCATGCCTAAAGATAGTTTTCTGATCAATGCTGCTCGTGGCGGTATCGTCAATGAAGAAGCCTTGGCTAATGCATTAATTCAAGGACACTTGGCGGGAGCCGCCACCGATGTGCTCACTCAAGAACCCCCCAGAGAGGGTAATAGACTCTTAGATGAGTCTATCCCTAATTTGATTGTTACGCCTCATAATGCGTGGGGTACACGTCAAGCGCGTCAAACGATCATTGAGCAAACCATCGAAAATATCGACGCTTGGAAAAGCGCTAGCGATCTGCGTAGAGTCGTTTAATCTGAATTAAAAAGGGCAGGGTGACTCAAATTCCAGCCAATGCCCATTGACCGGATGCTTAAGGGCGAGCTGGTCAGCGTGTAACATGAGTCTGTCGTGCTGCGTAAAAGCCTCTTCTGGCGTATAAAAATTGTCGCCTAGGATCGGATGCCCTATCGCAAGCATGTGAACCCTGAGTTGATGTGAGCGACCCGTATGCGGATAGAGAAGTACTCGACTCATCTCGTCATTACGTTCAATACATTTCCACAGTGTTAAAGATGGTTTACCTTGCTCTAAGTCCACTTTTGAGCAGGGGCGGTTTTCCCAATCCTGAGAAAGTGGCAAATCGATTTCTCCTTCGTTTTCCACCAGCTTTCCAGTCACTAAAGCTTGATAACGCTTTTTCGGAATGCGTTCCTGAAACTGAATGCTCAGTGCACGATGCGCACCTGCATTTAATGCCAGTACCAGTAAGCCCGAAGTAGAGTAATCCAGTCGATGCACGATGCGGATGGTTGGAAACTCTGTCTGTAATCGACTGACTAGGCAATCTTTTTTGGCTTCACCAATGCCTGGAACTGAAAGTAGATTATCCGGCTTTGAAACCACGACCATGACATCATCGGCATAGAGAACTTCAATCATTTTTTTGCCTCAAACAGTGCCATGGACTCAATATGCGCCGTATTGGGAAACATATCCAATACACTAAAACGTGTCAGTTTGAATCCGGCTTCAATGAGTACTTTACTATCCCTCGCCAGTGCAGATGGATTGCAGGCAATATAGAGAATTTTTTTTCGGTTTAAGCGTTAGTAGTTGAGGAATTAGTTCTGCTGCACCGGTTCTAGGCGGGTCCAGCAGAATGATCTCTGGGTTGTGCTGACGATACCAGGCTGTATCTTTGATGGGTTGGCTCAAGTCGGCACAGTAAAAACAGGCGTTATCTAATTGGTTCTGCTCGGCATTGAAAGTTGCTCGAGTCACCATTCGGCGCTGCCTTCAACGCCAATCACTTGATGATAGTGTTTGGCAAGTGGTAAGGAAAAATTACCCAGACCGCAAAAAAGATCTAGTAGCGTTTCATCCTTATGAGGGTCGAGCCACTCTTTAGCACGAGCGATCATCTGGCGGTTAACATCAGCATTAACCTGCAAAAAATCACCGGGCTTAAAGCTTAATAGAGTCGATGAATCGGGACGGAAGCTAAGATCTGATGAATTTGATAGAAGGCTAATTTGCCCAGAGCTATCCTCTACCCAAGCCGTTAACTTTAGGCGCTCAGCGACTTCGATAAAAGCCTGTTTCATAGCGGCTGTGGTGGGTTTGGTGACCCGGAATTTAAGACTGCCGCTTTCATCACCGAGTGTGACTTGCACTTCCGTAATATGTTTTACCCCATCCAAACCGGCGAGTTGCTCATGCAGCGAGTTGAAGAGTTGATCTAGGCGAATGTCCAACACAGGGCATGTATCGATGTTTAAGAGTTTGGCCGATTGGCGTCGGCGAAAACCAGTCAGGAGTTCGCCATCACGTTGGCGTTGATTAATTCCGATGCGCGCACTGCGACGATAACCTGTAGGTGCCGAATTAATTGGCGGATCGATCTGTTCAGGTGTGACTTGAGCAGTGCGTTTCAACATGCCCAGTACTAACTCCTGTTTGATCACGGGTGCTTTCGTTGGATTTAAATGCTGCAAATCACAACCACCACATTGACCATAATGACGACAGACAGGCTCGACTCGATCCTCACTTTTGTGAACCACATCCGTGGTGTCGGCCTCGTCAAAACGCTTATGAGCGATCTCAAGACGAAGATGAACGGTTTCACCTAATAGTGCGTTACGGACAAACACCGTTTTACCTTTCAGGGTGGCGATGCCTCGACATTCGTCACTGTAACGAAGAATTTCAACAGGGCTGTCGATACTTGGTAGGGTTTGGGTCGGTTTGTGCTGGCTGGATCGACGATGTTTGGCTGGCATGGATTTTCTGCAACAAAAAGTGTGATTATAACCTCAAACTCACTGAATACGTGATCTAAAACAGAGAAAAAACGTTAGAATAGAGCAGATGTGAAATATCCGATCAATTTACTCGGAAATATTTTCGGTGTATGCTATAAGCAATAAATATCTACAGGTTGTGAGTAAATTACAATGATCATTACGGTTACAGACGGTGCTCAAGATTATTTAGCGAGCTTGCTTGAAAAGCAAAATGTTGAAGGTATGGCAGTGAGACTGTTTGTCACCCAGCCGGGTACGCCTTATGCTGAAACCTGTCTAGCCTATTGCCGTCCTGAGGAAGTCAATGAGTCTGACGAAATTATGGAAACGGTGAAGCTGCGTTTCTATTTGGAGAAGAATAGCCTTCCTTATCTGGAAGAAGCTGTTATCGACTTCGCAGAGGATCGCATGGGTGGTCAACTGACTATCAAAGCGCCTAACGCTAAAATGCCCAAGGTCACCGCAGACAGCCCGATGCAGGATCAAATTAACTACATTTTGTACTCTGATATCAATCCGGGGCTCGCTGCACATGGCGGTGAAGTGAAGTTGATAGAGTTGGTTGAAGAAGATGCTGGTCATGTCGCAATCTTGAAATTTGGTGGTGGTTGTCAGGGTTGTAGCGCTGTGGATCTCACCCTAAAAGATGGTGTGGAAAAAACTTTGATCGAGCGAGTGCAGGGCTTGGTTGCGGTGAGAGATGTGACAGATCATAGCAATACAGCTAACGCTTACTACAAATAATTCATTACGCACCAAACGTTAATTCAAGCCGTATCTATTAGTCGTTGAGGATATGGCTTGTATTTTCCCATCCTGTCCCCATAGACTGATACTATTCTAAAGCTCAACCCATAAAGGGTTGTCTTGCAGCACAGAGGCACAGAATTATGGATCACTTCGAAGCAAGAGATGACAGCTCCAACAAAGAGCGTTTTGATATTGAGCTTCCTGTTTTGCCACTTCGTGATGTCGTGGTTTATCCGCATATGGTTATTCCATTATTTGTGGGTCGTGCAAAGTCCATTCGCGCACTTGATAAAGCGCTAGCTCACGACAAGCAAATCTTACTCGTTGCACAAAAAAAGTGCTTCAGAAGACGAGCCAGTGGCGTCTGATCTATTTCATGTCGGTACCGTTGCCACCATTTTACAAATGCTTAAGCTACCGGATGGCACCGTTAAGGTGCTGGTTGAAGGTGAATATCGTGCACGTATTGCCTGCTTAACCGATCATGACGAGTGTTTCAGTGCAAGCCTAGAGGTAATGAATACTGAAGAGGCTACTGAAGCTGAGAGCGAAATCTATAAACACACAGCGTTGGATCAATTTGAGCGCTTCATTCAGATCAATAAAAAGATTCCAACCGAAGTGCTGAATTCGCTTCAGAATATTGACGATATTGGCCGTCTTGCGGATACGCTGGCAGCCCACATGTCGCTGAAGCTTGAAGATAAGCAGAAAGTGCTGGAAATGCCGAGTAGCCGTGATCGTCTTGAGTATCTCATGGCCAAAATGGAAACTGAAATTGACTTGGTGGAAGTCGAAAAACGTATCCGTGGTCGCGTCAAAAAGCAGATGGAAAAGAGTCAGCGAGAGTACTATCTGAATGAGCAGATGAAAGCGATTCAGAAAGAACTTGGTGATATGGATGAAAGCGGTGGCAACGATATGGACGAATTGCGTCGTCGCATTGAAGCCGCGGGTATGCCACCAGATGCGCTGAAAAAAGCATTGGCTGAGCACAAAAAGCTGCAATGATGTCCCCCATGAGTGCGGAAGCGACCGTGGTGCGTGGTTATATCGACTGGATGCTGCAAGTACCTTGGAACAAAAAATCTAAAGTTCGCTTGGATATGCAGCGTGCGCAATCGATACTGGATGAAGATCACTTTGGCTTGGAAGAAGTCAAAGAGCGCATCATCGAATACCTAGCGGTACAAAAGCGCGTTCGTAAGCTGAAAGGGCCTATTCTTTGTCTAGTAGGGCCTCCAGGTGTAGGTAAAACCTCTTTAGGTAAATCCATAGCGCGTGCCACTAACCGAGAATATGTGCGTATGGCGCTCGGTGGTGTCAGAGATGAAGCTGAAATTCGTGGTCACCGTCGAACCTATATCGGTTCGATGCCAGGAAAACTGGTGCAAAAAAATTACTAAAGCTGGTGTTAAAAACCCGCTCTTTTTGTTAGATGAAATCGACAAGATGGGTATGGATCATCGTGGTGATCCATCCTCCGCTTTGTTGGAAGTGCTTGATCCTGAACAAAACAGTACCTTCAATGATCATTATCTAGAAGTTGATATGGATCTGTCGGATGTGTTGTTTATCTGTACCTCTAACTCGATGAATATTCCCGGTCCGCTATTGGATCGTATGGAAATCATTCGAATTCCAGGTTACACCGAGGATGAAAAGCTCAATATTGCTAAAAAGTACCTCATTCCCAAACAGATGAAGCAGTGTGGTCTTAAAGCCAAGGAGCTAACCTTTACGGATGAGGCGATTTTAGATCTCATTCGTTACTACACACGTGAAGCGGGTGTTCGTGGATTGGAGCGAGAAATTGCCAAGATCTGTCGTAAGGCGGTGCGTGAGTCCGCTTTGGGTAAAATGACAGAAGATCTTCAAACCGTTAACTCAGCGAATCTAGAGCATTACTCAGGTGTGCGTAAGCATAACTATGGTAAAGCGGAAGAGGAAGATCTGGTTGGGCACGTAACTGGTTTGGCGTGGACTCAAGTTGGCGGAGAGATTCTCAGTATTGAATCAGCCATAGTGCCAGGCAAAGGACGACAAATTCACACAGGTTCCTTGGGCGATGTGATGAAAGAATCGATTCAAGCGGCGCTGACTGTGGTGAGAAACCGTTCTGTACAACTAGGTATTCGTCCTGACTTCCATGAAAAACAGGATATTCATATTCACGTACCAGAAGGCGCAACACCTAAAGATGGACCTAGCGCCGGGATTGGTATGTGTACTGCGTTAATTTCTGCGTTGACTGGCATTCCTGTTCGTTCGGATGTGGCCATGACAGGTGAGATCACTTTGCGTGGCCAAGTGCTACCGATTGGTGGTTTGAAAGAAAAATTGTTGGCCGCACACCGCGGAGGCATCAAAACTGTTATCATTCCAGATGAAAATAAACGCGATTTAAAAGAAATACCTGAAAATATTAAGGCAGACTTGGATATAATCGCGGTAAAATGGATTGATGAGGTTTTGGAAGTGGCGTTGACCCGAATGCCAGAACCTCTTGATGAGTCAGAGACTGAAATTGTTGCCAAAGAAAGTTCAGCTGTAAAACCTGAGCCAGGACAATTAAGTACTCATTAATCGCTGTAGCCCCCATAAAAAGGGGGTTTTCGGTTGACACCATAATCTGAGTGTTGGTATAAAGTGGCCTGAAGTGTGACTGGGCATGCCACGCGAACAGAACAAAATAACGATGCATTAAGGGGAACAATGTGAACAAATCAGAATTGATCGATGCAATTGCAGCTTCTGCTGATCTACCAAAGGCAGCTGCAGGTCGTGCATTGGATGCCACGCTTGAAGCGGTAACTAAAGCTTTACAGAACAATGAGTCCGTTGCGCTAGTAGGTTTTGGAACTTTCTCGGTAAAAGAGCGTGCAGCCCGTACAGGCCGTAACCCACAGACTGGTAACCCAATTGAAATTGCGGCTGCTACTCTGCCAACCTTTAAGCCAGGTAAAGCGCTTAAAGATGCGGTAAACAAGTAATCTGACCTTTCTGGTCAAAGAAAGCGCATTCCATGAGTGCGCTTTTTTTTATGAAATACATAAGGTAATCGTGAACAATGCTTCAAGCCATCAGGGATAATTCAAAGGGCATCATCGCCAAGATCATCGTGGGTCTCATTGCGGTCACATTTGCGCTGTTTGGTGTGGAATCGTTGATCGGTTTGGGCTCAAAAGAGAAACCTGCCGCTGTCGTTAATGGTGAGGATATTGCGGTTATTGATTTGATGCGCGGTGTTGATCTACAGCGTCGTCAAATTTTGATGCAGATGGGTCCTAACGCTGACCCAACGATGCTCGATGATAACTTGCTTCAACGAGGTGTACTGGAAAGTCTTATTGAGCAGTCTTTGCTAGTACAATCGGCTGAGCGCCAAGGGTTATTCCTATCAGAAGAGATGATCGATCAGTTAATTGTCTCAACTCCTGAGTTTCAAATTGAAGGGCGTTTCGATAGAAATCAGTTCGAAATGGTGTTACGTAACGCAGGCTTCACGCCGTTGATGTATCGTGAGTTGCTCCGTAAAGAAACCCTAATGGATCAAGAACGTGCAGCTTTTCTGTTATCTTCATTCAGTACGCGAGACGAAGTTGAGCGTATCGTTCGTCTTGATCAACAAACCCGTGATTTAGCCTGGGTAAGAATTCCTTTATTAACTATCCTGAATGAAACTGAAGTTTCAGAGGATGAGATTCGTGCTGCGTTTGAAGCGCGTGCGAGTAGTTTGCAAAAACCTGAGCAGGTGGTCTTAGACTACGTGCTGATTGATCGAAATGACTTTGTCGACCCATCCATTGTGAGTGACGATGAAGTTCGCGAAATCTATGAACAAATGATGGCCGAGTTTGTCTCTCAAGAGCAACGTGCTGTGTCCCATATACTGATTGAAGTCAATTCAGAACGTGACCCTTTAGCTGCACTAGCGCAGGCGCAAGAGCTTTTCTTTGAGCTTCAAGAAGGTGCGGACTTTGCGGTATTGGCTCAGGAGTTTTCAGATGATCCCGGCTCTGCCAGCCAAGGCGGTGCTTTAGGTCTTCTGACTCGTGACGCGCTGGTTGATGAGTTCGCACAAGTCCTGTTTGACCTGAATGAAATTGGTGACATCAGTGAACCTGTTCAAACTCAGTTTGGTTATCACATCATTCGTTTAGATGATATTCGAGAAACTCAACGCCCTACCTTCGAGCAAGCGGCATTTGAGCTTCGTTTGGAGATTGCAGAGCGTGATGCAGAGATGCGCTATGTAGAGCAGATGGAGCGCTTGGCTGATCTATCTTTCTCGGCCGCTGACCTCATCGTGCCAGCTGAAGAGCTAGACCTTGTTATCGAACGCTCTGCGCCAATTACACGTGACGGTGGTAGTGACTTCCTAGGTCGTAACTCGCGTGTGGTTGAGGCTGCGTTTAGCACAGATCTGCTTCGTGAACGTTTAAATAGCTTACCCATCGAACTAGATCGTGAAAGAACCGTTGTGGTTCGTGTTCATGAGCACCTGCCCAGTCGTCCTTTAACCTTCGAAGAAGTTAGGGATGAACTTGAGCTTGAGCTGACCACGGCCAAAGCTACGGAAACGTTGAATCAAAAAGTTTCCGAATGGCTAATTGCACTTAAGCAAGGTAAAGCACTCGAAGATTTGAATGCGGATCTGGTTTGGAGTGAAGTTATCGAAGCCGATAGAGCAGATTCACGTGTGCCTTCCGAGATTCGTGCTCGAGCCTTTGCAATGTCTGCTGACAACACACCAGGCTTTGATCTGATGCAGTTACGTGATGGTAGTTTTGCGCTACTTCGTTTAGACGATGTGCATCATGCTAACACTCAGTTGACTGAAGAGGAAATGACATTGATGATGTCGATTTTGGGTGCAACACTTGGACAACAAGAGTACCAAAATCGTGTCGATAGCCTGCGACAGTCTGCCACTATTCAGCGCAACTGATCCATCTTAAGCGCAAGGACGCGCTGTATCACCAAAAGCCGCTTTAAAGAGTTGTTGCGTGTATGGGTGAGCTGGATTGGCAAAAATTTTATTAGCATCACCTTGTTCAACCGCAACCCCTGATTTCATTACCAAGAGTTGATGACTCAGCGCTTTAACAACAGCGAGGTCATGGCTGATGAAAAGGTAGCTGAGTTGATACCTCTGTTGTAAATCTCTAAGCAACTCGATAATTTGCTTTTGAACGGTTCGATCAAGTGCAGAAGTTGGCTCGTCCAATACAATCAATTCCGGTCTTAACACCAAGGCTCTTGCAATAGCGATACGCTGACGTTGTCCGCCGGAAAATTCATGCGGATAACGGTTTCGTATTTCACTGGGTAGGCCAACATCTTTCAAGGCCTGAATAACTCTGGTTTCGATCTCCGCTTTATCGGTTATACCGTGAACATCCAAGCCTTCAGCTATGGACTCACCCACCAGCATACGCGGACTCAAACTTCCAAAGGGGTCCTGAAAAACAATCTGCATCTGTTTTCGCAGTGGTTTAACCGTTTTTTGTGTCAGTTGATTGAGATCCTTCCCCGCAAACTGAATTCGCCCTTCCGATTTGGCTAAACGCAGAATAGCCAAGGCTAGGGTTGTTTTACCCGATCCAGATTCACCTACCACGCCAAGTGTCTCACCACGTTTCAGCGTAAGGTTAATATCATTTACCGCCTTGTGATGATCTTTGACGCGTTTAAATAGCCCAGTATGAATCGGAAACCAAACCTTAAGTGATTCAGTTTGTAGAAGGGTTTCGCTATTCTCGGGTAGTGGTGATGGTTTACCGTCAGGCTCAGCACCAAGAAGCAGTTGGGTATAGGGTTCTTTAGGGCTGGCAAAAAGATCCGTTGTTTTAGCTGTTTCGACTTGTTTGCCTTGATTCATCACATAAACACGATCAGCAAAGCGTTTAACGATATTTAGATCATGTGTGATCAATAACACAGCCATGTTGAGCTTTTTTTGTAGGTGATTCAGAAGTTCTAAAATTTGCTGTTGAATGGTGACATCCAGCGCGGTGGTTGGCTCATCTGCAATCAATATATCTGGCTCATTCGCTAAGGCCATAGCAATCATCACACGCTGACGTAAGCCACCAGAAAGCTCATGTGGATACTGCTTTAAGCGCTTTTCCGGCTCAGGAATACCCACCAGAGTCAGTAGCTCAAGGATTCGAGCCTTAGCTTGTTTGCGATTCATGGCGGCGTGTAGGAAGAGACTCTCGCCTATCTGTTTTTCAACCGTGTGAAGAGGGTTGAGTGAAGTCATTGGCTCTTGAAAGATCATGCTGATCTTATTGCCACGAATGCTTCGAAGTTGTGGTTCTTTTAACTGAAGAAGATCTTGCTGTGCAAAAGTAATTTTACCCGTCGGATGGCTGGCCATGGGGTAGGGTAGTAGCCCTAATACCGAAAGCGCCGTCACCGATTTACCAGACCCTGACTCACCGACTAAAGCAACACACTCACCAGCATTAAGCGTTAGGTGGATACCCTCTACTACTGTTTTTCCTGCAAAAGCGACAGAAAGATTTTCTAGGGACAGTAAAGGCGTATCCATCTGTAATCACCTGTGGTTAAGAATTCGAGGCATCGATTAGACCTAATTGCATATGGAAAGTTGTACCAGAATTTTCATCCGAGGTAACGGCCATATGCCCTTGATGCTGATCGGTGATAATAAAGTAGGCAAACGATAGTCGTTTTGCCGCGTCTTGACTGGCTTGATCAGCTTGGTCACTGCTGAAGAAAGGCTCAAAAAGAGACATCTGTTCCTCTTCAGTCAGTCGCTTACCATTATGGTTGATGCGAATCCACAGCGTATCATAGGATTCGCTCATCTCTATTTTAAGCTTTGGAGAAACCACTTCTTTCATTTCATGCAGAGCATCGAAGGCATGACGAAAGATTCCTAAAAACGCTTGTTGAAGCTCAATGTTATAGCACAGAAGCTTCGGTAGGTTGCCTTGGTAATGTTTTTCAATCATGAAGTCACTAAAGCGAAAGTTGTCTGCTGACATTAATACATCAGCGGCAAGTTCAAGGGTGTGCTCCATTAACTCAACGACATCTACTTCAATCTTTTCATCAGTACGTTGACGTGAAAAGTTAAGTAAGTTGTTGATAATCGCAGTTACATTCCGACCCTTTTCCGAAGCATCCTCAAGCAGATGATTTAGTTTTTCGACCTCTTTACCGCACTCGCTATCTTGTTGCATTAATCGGCCATTGGCGAGGAGGCGCTGAAAGCTGCTTAAATCAAATAATATACCCTGTAAAGGCGCATTGATATCGTGAGCCATGGTCGCCGCTAATTCGCCCATGGAAGCCATCTTATCATTATGGATCAACATGTTTTCAGCGAGAATTTTTTGAGTCACATCATCAATCAGGAGAACAGCGCCACCATTATCCAGTTCTTGAAGGGGGTAAATGATGATGTTGAAATAGTAAAGTCCGCTCTGGCTTTGCTTAATATGAATCGGTTCTTGCTGTTCGATAGCTTGTTTGATTTGTGCCTGCGTAATGCTGATCGTCGGATAAATCTGCCAAAGATCCTTACCCAGCGCATCTGTGGTAGACACGCCTGCAATTTCCTCTGCTTTTCGATTCCAGTGCGTGATCTGACATTGGTTGTTTAAACCGACCAGCATTAAAGGTAATGATTTAAGAATATTGGCGACATAGGATTCAGAGGCTTGTAAAGCAGCTGTACGTTGTTCTACGCGGATTTCCAGTTCATTTCGGATGGCGGTCAGTTCTTCGTTGGCACGGGTTGCTTTGCGCCACGTGAGGAGTAGCACGATAGCCACTACTGATAGTGTGATGATCAATACACCACTGGAGAAATTGGCGACGTACTGCCAGTTAGTACTTCCCCTTTCGTCTTTGAAGTAATCAACCAGATTAAAGCGGGCATGAGCTGTTGATGACACCATCAATAATAAAGTGGCAAAAATAGAATAGATACTGCGTTGAAGCGATGGCCACATCTGAGGCTGTCTCCCTGATCTGAATCGTTATATCTCTGTTTCTATTGTAACAGTTTTCTTCTCTGATTCAGAAGGTTGATGAATTAACAGTTATTTCGACGGGTATCACACAAGCGGCTTCTGTTTATTTGGTTCAACCAGTGTTGAATCTCTTCCTCCGGTAAACCAATGGCTTCAACAGACCTAAAGGGTATGGTACGCCAAGATTTATTTAGACTATAGAGCGTGTTTTCACCCGCAATAATTCGAGTAAGTACTATTTCACCCCAGGCCGCTCCTGCTACTTGACCACACCAGCTGATTTGAATTGCTTCAGCATAGTGGCTGTTCATTGCGGCAGACAGATTTCTAAAATCACTAAAGTTACAATTTTCTCGCAATGTCACTCTTAGCTGATCTAAGTAAGCTTGAGGTGTTATGCGAACCTGATCAATTACCTGAAATGCGAGCATCTCACGCCAGTTGATAATGGTTTGGTCGGCAGGTACTACCTCTTTAACGCCAAGATTATCAAGCCACTCTTTGTGGACTGTATGCCAAGCTGGAGGTAAAAAAACCTGAAGCACCTCACCTTCTTGCGAGTTGAGTACCTCCGGTGTGGCCAGTAAGCGAAATTCACCTGTATTTTGAGCGAACAGTGAGCAGCTAAACGTTACGGAAAGAATAAGTGCAAGATAACGTCGCATTGAGGTGTCTCCTTTATAACAATGACTGACCTGACATTACATGTAGTGTTGCCATAACAATCGAAGGCTAATGATAAGCGAGATTGTTACCAGTAAAGGCTTGATGATTTTTACGCCGTGGCTAACGACGAGTCTAGACCCTGCTCTTGCCCCTAAGTATTGCCCGACAGCCATTGCTAGACCTGCGCTCCATAGTACATGACCTCCCAGCGCAAAAAAAAGTAATGAAGCGATATTTGACGTGAAATTAAGTAGTTTCGTATGGGCTGTCGCTTTCGCCAGGCCAAATCCAGCTAAGGCCACAAAAGCAATTGCAAAAAAGAGCCGGTTCCGGGGCCAAAAAAACCATCGTAAAAGCCCACGCTAGTGCCAATCAAAAAAGCAAAGGCAAGAGGAGATAGTCGTTGTTCACTGTCATCATTGCTGATTCTCGGAGAAAGTAAAAAGTAGATGGAAAAGGCTATTAGGAGAAAGGGGAGTAGTTTACTTAAAAGACCTGGATCGAGATGCTGAACCAGCAGAGTACCGACAGCGCTCCCGATAAATGTACAGATAATATGCGGCCAAAGTTGACGCACTTTAATTAAACCTTGCCGCCAAAAATAGAGTGTCGCGGTAAATGATCCAAAGCAGCTTTGAAGTTTGTTCGTACCTAAGGCGAGTGCAGGTGGCATTCCCGTTGCCAACAAGGCAGGTACCGTAATTAATCCACCACCGCCAGCGATAGAGTCAATAAAGCCTGCAGCTAAAGCAGCAAGCATCAACAAGAGTAGAGTAGAGAGCTCAAGCTCCATTTAAACGATTAGGTGCCAGGCTGTTGAGAAGGCGACTCGTTTCTGCGCATCGCAAATTGCTCTTCACGTGCCACTTCCATCACCGATACTAGCTCGTTAACTCGACGGTTGAATTGAGCCAGTTGTTCTTTAGGCACTGAAGTTGATAAAGGTAGATCCGCTGTCATGGGGTTTACAGGTCTTCCATTGACATGTAATTCAAAGTGAAGATGAGGGCCGGTCACACGACCTGTTGCGCCGGATAAGCCTATACGCTGTCCACGCTTAACGGTTTCACCTCGACGAACATCAATTCTATGCATGTGTAAGTAGCGGGTGGTGTAGGTACTGTTGTGACGTATTTCAATATACTTACCTGCGAAGGGGTGGTTTTCTACTCGAGTCACCACACCATCACCAATAGTAACTATGGGTGTCCCTGTTGGCATCGCAAAATCTGTACCGTTGTGCGGAGAGACACGACCCGTCACAGGATGAAGTCTTCGCGGGTTGAATTGAGAGCTGATACGAAAGTTTTGATTGTGTGGCAAGCGGCGGAAAGCTCGGGTTAGGCTGTCTCCGTTGCTGTCATAGTAATTGCCATCTTCAAACAAAAAGGCGGTGTAAGAGTTACGACGCTGTTGGATACGGATAGCTTCAATGGACGTTTGGCCGGTAAACTCCTCATCCACATACTGTGCATTACGAACAACCTGAAAACGGTCTCCAGCTTGAATTTGGCGGTTAAAATCGATCTGTTCGCCCAAGAGTTTATTTATTTCAATAATTTCTGACTTGCTCAAACCGGCTCGAATGGCGGAAACATAAAAGCTGCCGTAAATTTCACCCGCAATAATTTCCTGCTCCCAACTTCCTTCATGAATCACTTCTTCGAATTCGAAGTTTTCATTGTCAACACGGCGATAAATAACTTGCTTGCCCGCGTGTATGTACAACTCCATCTCTTCAAGATCAAAGGTTTCTGGATTTTTTCGGAAAGTAAGCAGGTTGCCAGGACGTAAGATATCAAGCGCCAACAGCTGTTCGTCCGCCGATAGGATCTGGTACATAATCGTTTGACCCACATTCGCTTGATCGAATAGGGTGCTCAATGTGTCGCCCTCATCAATAGTCAGGCGTAACTCAAGCTCAATCTCAGGCGTCTGATCCATTTCATCAATGCTGGCTAACTCAGATCCTTCATTATCTAAGTGATAGTGATAGTCGGCATAATCAGTTGTTAGCGCGTCTGGATCATTTTCAGGCATCGATTGAGTGAATTCGATAATCGATGGATCACCATTAGAATCGGTTTGCCCATCAGAACGATACTGAATTCTAGGGGTGTGTGGAAGTGGGATGAGATTGTCGGCCAGTGGAACGGCAGAAGCATTTGATGAACTTGCTAGGTTATTTTGAGTCTTAGCAGTGTTACCGTCTGAATCACTCTCGGGCCATAAAGCTGCTGAAAGTGTGACAGTCACAGCAACCGCCAATGCAATGAGGTGTTTAGTTGGGATACCCTTTGAGTTAAGAGCCGACGAGTCTGTGTTACCCAGTTGCTTTTTCCTCAGTTGCATCCTGTACCCTGCTATACCTTGTTCATCGTTATTTGCATTGGAAGAGTATAATTGTGAGTGATTATCACGCGATTTAGCCTTTAAATGCAACTCGAACCGTTGCTTAGGGTCGTTTTTTTTTGCTTTTTTGTTTGGTGTTTTTGAGCTAGATCAGTTTTTACTCGCCTTTAGTGTTAAAGACACTCACCTTGATAAGGTCTAAGCTTTGAGAAACTATAATAAAAAAAGGATTTCTCTCATGGCGCGAACAGGCTGGCGATTGCTATTTGCTGAAGACAAACTCCCCTCAACCGAAAACTGGCCCCACTATTTAGATCCCCTTAAATCGGCCATAGACCTCATTTCGGAAGAGCATGATGTTCGAGTGATGAAACAGTGGCAACCACAACTCGTGGAAGCCTTAAAGGCCCTAGATCTTCCAGCCTGGCGAGTGAGTCAGCTCATTAGCGATCATAATGATTGGCTCTATCGCTATGTGATTAGGGAAGCTTTGGCAGAAATGCAACAACAGGGTTGGGGGTTACCACCTTGCGGATTTTGTGTTTTAACACTGGGATCCGGTGCTCGTCATGAAAGCTTGCTGGGCCCTGATCAAGACAATGCGATGATTCTGGAAGATTATCCGCCTGAAAGGCATTTGGAGATCGATACTTGGTTTCAATCCTTGGCCGAGCGTTTCACCGAAAAGCTGGATTATGCGGGCATACCTCTGTGTAAAGGCCATGTTATGGCAAGATGGCCGCTGTGGCGAAAGCCACTTCGTGAGTGGAATGAGCAGATGCGTTTATGGAGCCAGCGTCGTACCGTAAAACTTGTGCAGCTTTCTAATATCCTGCTCGACTTTTATCCAGTCTATGGGGAGTCCCAATTGGCTGAGGAGTTTAGACAGTATCTGCTGACATTAATGCCAAATGCGGGCCTTTTCTTGGATGAAATGAACGCGCTGCAGGATGAAACGCGTGTGGCCTTAGACAGATTTGATCGCTTAGCCAGTGATGGTCAGGATGCGCCCATCAGTTTGCACTTAATCTGAAACGGCAAGGTCTTTTGCCAATGCAAGCGGCATTGCGCCTTTTTTGCCTAAGAAAAGGTATCGCCGCGAACGACTGTCGTGGTCGACTGAGTGCGTTGCAGAAAGCGGGTTTTATCCCGGCTGAAAAAGCGCAAGCCTTGGAAGAGGCGCTTTCCCTATTGCTTTCGTTGCTACTGAGCTCGCAGATGGAGGCAGTTAAGTTAGGGCGGTCGCCTGATGGTTGGGTTGATCGACGTCAGTTATCAGAAATGCAACTCACTTTACTGAAACAGTCACTGATTGAAATTCGTAGCCTACAAAAAATGTCCGCTACCCACTAACTTGCACCAGCGTGTCTTTGCTTAGGCGTTAACTGGGTTTCGAAATTAAGGGGTCTAGCTCAGGCGCATTCGATTTAGTCAGGCGCATTTGATTTAGATAGCTCCATCACTAAACTGGCTCCTCCTAAGGTTTCTGGGTCATCAACCCAGAGTTTGCCACCAAGATGCGTTAAAATGCCTCGACAAATGGGAAGTCCCAGTCCAGTCCCTTTTGGACGTCCTCTAGGGTGATCTTTGCTGCCTTGTTCGACTTGATGAAACTTCTCGAACACCCTGTCACGGTGGTCCTTTGGAATGCCAATACCGTTGTCCTCAACTCGGACACGGTAATGCTCTCCTGCAGAGGTCACGGAAACAGAGACCTTGGGGTGTTCATCAGCAGCAAATTTTCGAGCATTTTCAAGCAGGTTAATTAGCACTTGTTGTAGTCGATCCACATCAGCTACCACCCAAGCCACATCAGGTTCTATGGTTAAGGTAAGAGTAACGTTTCTCTCTTCATATAAGCGCGTGACCGCATCAATCGACTGTTTCACGGCTTGAATGAGGTCAAGCGTTTTGGGTTTAAGTGTCATGCGACCCGACTCAAGCCTAGCCAGATCGAGAATCTCTTCAATTAATCGAGACAAGCGTTCACTTTCTCTCACGATAACATCTAAAAAGTGTTGTTGTTTTTCTAAGGGCAAGTTGGGTGTATCTTTTAAAATCTCAGCAAAAGCGCGAATTGAGGTCAAAGGCGTTCTTAATTCATGACTTACCATTGCAACAAATTCATCTTTGAGTTTATCCAACTCTCTTAATCGATCATTCGCAGCACGAAGCTCATTTCCTATGCGAGTCAGTTCATTAGATTTTTGCTCGAGTCGTCGGTTGTACTCCAGAGTTTGTGATGTTGTGTCCAAAATGCTGAGGACGGCTTGAAGATCAAGTGCCTCTCCTCTAACCACGGAGTTGATCAGTACTCTTGCTGAAGAGCTCCCTAGAGCACCCGCCAGTTGTTTTTCCGCCAAGCTGACCATCTTGGCTGGAGCAGGGCTATCATCTTGGTTGTTTTTGTTGGTTTCGGCAAAGCCAGCAAAGAAGCGTTCTGTTGCGGTGGGTCCGAGATACCTATAAAGCAATTGTCTGAGTTCGCCTTGACTGGTATGCCCCTGCCATAAATGAGTTTGTAAGCGATCCTGATTGAATGCTTGAGTAAAGAGAGCCGCTTGGGTTTGTTCCAGACTGGTTTGACGAGTGAACTGAGAGATCAACAGAATCAATCCGACATTCACCAGCATGCTCCAGAAAAGCGCGTGCGTATGGATATCTAATCCGGTGAGACCAAAGAGTTGGTAGGGTCGAAGCCATTCAATGCCCCAAGGACCATGATTGATAAGATCCATTGATAACCAGCCTGATTGAGCAAAACCTGGAATAAGTAGGGTATGGCACCAGACCACAAAGCCACCTACTAAACCAGCTGCCGCCGCTGTTCGTGTGGCACCGCGCCAAAACATACCTAACAGCAAGGCTGGAGCAAACTGGGCGGCAGCGGCAAATGAAACTAAACCTATGGTGACCAGAGAGTAAGAATCGCCAATTAATGCAACATACAGGTAGCCCAGCAGCAAAATTAACACGATGGCAATACGGCGAATACTGAGCAACCAACCACTTAGATCACTGCTTTGATCCAAGTGGAGTCGTGGCCAGCGCAATAGCAGGGGCATGACGAGCTGGTTACTGATCATGGTGGATAATGCAATGGTTTCCACAATCACCATACTGGTTGCCGCAGAAAGACCACCAATAAAGACGAGTAAGGGTAAGTATTCTAATCCTGCTGAAAGCGGGAGTGTGAGCACATAGCTGTCCGGTGCGCCAGCCGCTTCACCGAGCATCAAACCTGCTAAGGCAACAGGAATAACGAAAATGTTAATCGCCAAAAGATAGAGCGGAAACAACCAAGTGGCTCGTTTAATGTGGCGCTCATCGACATTTTCAACGACCAATACCTGGAACTGCCTCGGCAAAGTAATAAAGGCCAGCGTGGCTAATAGCAGTAATCCTACCCAGCCAGCGGCACCACCAGGGACGTTTGCCATGCCAAAACTCCCGGCTATGGCTGGGTGTTCTGCCGCTTGAGAAAACAGGTCTCTGGGACCTCCATACATAATGAAGACGACGAAGATGCCCACAGCCATAAAAGCGAGTAATTTGATAATGGATTCAAAGGCGATGGCGGTGACCATCCCTTCATGGCGCTCACTTGCATCCAGTTGTCGAGTACCAAACAAAATAATAAATACAGCGAGTACGATTGATATCCAGAAGGATTGGTCGAGCAAGAAAGAAATTTCAGCACCGCTTTGGCGATCCGACAGCTGATAACCGGTTAGAACATCAAAACTCACGGTGATAGCTTTCAGTTGAAGGGCGATGTAGGGAATGATGCCGATGACGGCAATCGCCGCGACGAGGGAACCTATGGCTTCGCTTTTGCCATAACGGGCACTGATAAAGTCGGCAATTGAGGTTAGGCGCTGAGCACGTGCAATTCTGACCATTTTTCGGATCAAAACCCAGCCTGTTAGCATCGCAAGGGTGGGTCCAAGATAGATAAGTAAAAAGCTAGGCTCTGCTGCAGCAGCGCGGCCGACGCTGCCGTAAAATGTCCAAGCTGTACAGTAAACAGCGATGGATAGGGCATACACGGTAGAAGAGTTAATGAGAGAACGACCCTGTTCGGCGCGTTTATCACCCCAAGCAGCGATCAAGAAGAGTAGTGCTAAATAGCTAAAAGCAACAAAGAGAACCAGCAATTCATTCTTCATCGCTGCGCTCCATGACCCAAGCGGTGAGAAGAATCAGACCTAACCAGCTAATAAAAAGCCACACGGGTAACATTGAAAAGCCATTTTCAAAGGGTGTGTCAAAGAGCAAAACCAACGGGGGTATAAAAAAAAAGCACCCCCAGTAGTGTTAAAGACACTAATCGACTCACCAATGAAGGACCGTTCATGCTCATCCCACCCTGACTGTTTCAGCTGTCGCTTGAAAATCGAGTGCTTGCTGCAGTGTTGTAATACCTCTGGCTTCTAGGCGAGGTATTAGATTGAGTAACAGTTCAGCCGTTACTCGCGCATCCCCAAGTGCGGTATGCCGTGCTCCAGTTGGAAAACTAATCTGAAAGCGCTCCGCTAAAGCATCTAGGCCATGTGTTTCAAGGTTAGGGTCTATGGCTCTAGAGAGCAGCAGGGTATCTAACACAGGCATATTGAATTCCAATCCAGCATCTTTGGCGGGCTGATCAATCGCCAGTAAGTCGAACGCGGCGTTGTGCGCGACGAGAACGGCTTGGCCAACATAATGCCTAAAGCGGGGCAGTATGACCCGAATGGGAGGGGAGTTCTTAACATCCTGCTCATGAATGCCATGAATAGCTGTGCTCTCGGCGGGGATGTCTCGTTCGGGATTGATCAATTGATCAAACTGCTCATTTGCTAGCAAGCGCGCATTCAAAATACGACAAGCCCCAATGCTGATGACGCGATCACCTTCACGCAGCTTTAGTCCGGTGGTTTCGGTGTCAAACACCACCATTTCTAATTGGCTCAGTAGAACGTTACCGAGCGTTTTATCCGGTGGTGGCAGCTCCGCTATGCTGAAATCATGAAATTCAGGGCGAGTCGTGTACTGGCGTTCAGGTTCTGCATATCGGTCGGTTGATGGGAGTGGGATTCGCAAGCGTGAATGCTCGCGATCATGATCGGGTAAGCACCACCAGTCAGAGTTATGCTGGCTGAGTACATCACTTATTCTGGGCGCAAGGGGTTGCTCATTCAATGGCAGTGTGCGCCATTGATCTAACTGTTGTTGAGTAATAGGTGAACCCAGCCAGACAATATCTAAGTAAACTCGCTTATTGCCTAAGCAAAACTCTATTTCAAAATGATCCTGTTGGCATTGACCTTTTAGGGCTGGTAGTAAAACTTCCAGCATCACCAGAAGCGTTGGGCTATCGGCCTTAAACCAAGCGGGGATACCAATTGGGGTAATGTTGATTAGTCGTTCATCTAAAAGGTCTACCAGAGCAGCCGTTAAATCCCCAGACCAGGTGTCCGATAAATAAGTTTGATCTAACTGAATGGATTCCAGTACACGTGAGAGTTGTTCAATTAGGTCTGCCATCACTTGGCTTTCTTCATGCATCGCCTTTTTCTAAACGATCATGAATAGGGCTATCGGCGGGTGCTCTCCTAAGGCCTCAGCCGTTGTGGTAAGACTGGCGGTGTGGCCACGAAGTTTCGGCAAGAGCTTCGCCAAAGGCTGTCGCCAACGCTGATGACTGGCATGGGCATCTGTGGTGTCGCTGAGCGTGATTAAGGCTTCCCCTTGGTTGGCTCTGACTCGGCGTAAGTCGCAACGTAACCAGCGGTCATCGTGGTGTAAGAGGAGTTGTCTTGGACTGCCATCTGTGGGCAATTTCTTTAGTGTTTCAGTGAGGTTGGGTAAAGGAAGAAGTTGACCAAGATGACGACCTAATCCCAGAGCAGGGTGATCGCTAAAAAAAAGTTTTTGCCGCTGGATTAAGCATCAAAACACGCTGATGCTTATCACACAACAATAATGGCACCTCTAACACCTCTAGAACGGCCTCGAGTTCGTGACGAATACGGGCAGCATCCTGAGCACCCTCTTCTCGAGCAGAGGTTAGCTTTTCTCTGTCTTGTCGCCAGCCATCTCTGAGCCTCGAAAAATCCTGCCCTAAATGACTTAACCAGCCTTCTGGCATAAAGTCATCTTTCGCATCTGGATTTGCCGCCAAGCGCGCGAATTGAATTTGAAGATGTCTGAGCGGCGCGAACAGCTGGCGCTCAAGAAGCACCCCAGCTAGTAATAATAAAATCGGCAGTAATGCCACTAAAGACCAGAGTAGAATGCGAGAGTCGGTATTTTCCGCTAAGTGTGGATCTAGAAGGGCACCCAGTATCAGTGCAGCAAAGGTAACAAAACCTGTTGCCAACATCCAGATTCCAAGTAGAAACTGACGTTTAGGCATGGCTTTATCCTACTTCCTGCAACAAATTCCTTACTTTTTGCACTAGGGCTTGGGTTGAAAAGGGTTTGGTGATGTAATCATCGGCCCCTAATGCCATGCCTTTTTCCCGTTCAACCTCTCGGCCATGGGCGGTTAGCATAATCACGGGTAGACGGGTAAAACGCTCATCCTTACGAATCTGCTCTAATACATCGAAACCGCTGATCCCGGGTAGGCTGATATCTAGAAGCACCAGATTGGGTTCGGTATCATTTAAGCGGATCAGGGCTGTTTCACCATCTTCCGCTGTGGTGACATCAAATCCCGCTTGCTGCATCAGGAACTCAAGGGATAGCAAAATGTTGGGTTCATCATCTACAACCAGCACTTTGGTCATAACAGCTCCTTATTGTTTTTATTTTCAGTCTAGTGCGGATTGCAGGAAGTTGAAAGGTCGACCTAGGTTTAATATCTTTCCTTGCTGTATTCTTGTTAGTTACTATTAATCTACACTTTTTAATAGCAGAGCAAAGCGATTACCATTGGGTTCAACTTGTTCTAGACGAACAACTAGGTAGTCTAACTCAGGCGCAAACCAGATCAGTGTTTCACGGTCAGAGTCTTCGCCACGATCACGCTCCACTCGAATAGCGATGAAGGTACCTGCAGGTGTTTCAACCTCATCTTTTCCGGTCACTTGAAATATGTAGGTTTGTAAATGACCACCATCCGCCACCGTGTACTCTAAACGAGTCAAACCCATTTTAAGATCGTGGGGCATCTGTAACTGATAGCTCAGCTTGTCGTGAACGCCTGGTTCAATTGACATGCGCCATGGCTTGTCATCAATGTCGGTAGTGACCTGGCCGGCTTCCCAGTCAAATCTTAGCTGTGCTTCTCGGTTACGTGTCAAAATTCGACGCTTGTAATCGTATTGCAACGGGAAAATCTGACCATCAACGACTTTGATTCGACTAGCTTCACGAATGTTTGCCATCATTGCAGAAGCTTCGACAGAGACTTCCCATGTTTGTTGGTCCAGTTGCTTTAGCTCGCGAATCGCTTCACCACTAAAAGAAACGGCGGCATCAACGCGATTGGTGTAAGTGGCTCTGTAGGGTTCTAGTTCGAGCGGGGTTGCTGCTTGTGATAGAGCGCTTAAGGTACTAAATGAGAGTGCAATGATGATTGAACGCAACATGGCTAAACCTCGTAAAGTTAGTTCTCTAGCTGGAAGCCAGAAGCAGGTAACAGGGATCCATCCAGTAACACACCTTCTTGCGTTTGTTCGAGTCGGTCTGCACAAAACCAACTGACGGCCAGTGGATAGATTTGATGTTCAAGTGCATGCACGCGTGTTTGTAACGAGTCCATGGTATCTGAGGTGTTAACTGGCGTTTTAGCTTGAATCACTAGAGGCCCACCATCCAGTTCTTCGCTCACAAAGTGAACTGTACAACCATGTTCAGGATCACCGGCTTCAAGAACGCGTTCGTGAGTATTCAGTCCTTTATAGCGTGGCAGTAAAGAGGGGTGAATATTAAATAGACGCCCTGAGTAATGGCGCACAAACTCAGGGCTCAAAATGCGCATAAAACCAGCTAACACAACAAGGTCGGGTTGATAGGCGTCAATTTGTTCAATCAACGCGGTATCAAACTCGACTCTGGTGTCAAAACCCTTGTGATCAATATAGTGCCCCGGTATCCCAGCCATTTCTGCGCGAGTCAGACCAAAAGCATCCTCGCGATTACTGATCACGGAGACTATTTGACCCTGGATACTACCTTGCTGACAGTGGTCTAGAATCGCTTGGAAATTAGAACCACTACCCGAGATCAGGACAACTATCTTTTTTTTCATGCAGGCTTTCCAGTGCGCATTTCAACTTGAGCTTCTTCACCCTGGCGCGGTTCTATAGAACCGATTTCCCAGGCTGTTTCGCCTAGCTCAGTGAGCAAATTCAATGCAGTGGCTTTATCAGCTTCGGGAACGACAATGACCATACCAACACCGCAGTTAAAGGTGCGATACATTTCGTTCATTTCAACATTACCTGCTTCTTGCAGCCATTGAAAAACGGGCGGTAAAGTCCAAGAGTCTGTATAGAGAACTGCTTTAGCATCTGTCGGTAGTACACGAGGGATGTTTTCCAGAAGTCCGCCACCGGTGATGTGAGAGAGCGCATGGACTGGAACTGTTTTGATCAGTTTAAGCAACTGCTTAACATAGATGCGTGTGGGCTCTAACAAAGCGCTAGCCAGTGTTGTGTTGCCGATCTTTTGTTGTAGATCGGCTTGGCTCACTTCCAGAATCTTGCGGATCAGGGAGTAGCCGTTGGAATGTGGGCCAGAAGAGGCAAGTGCCAGTAAGCTATTGCCAGCTTTGACGTGACTCCCATCAATGATCTCATCTTTTTCCACAACACCGACACAGAAACCGGCTAAGTCGTAGTCATCACCTTCATACATGCCAGGCATTTCAGCGGTTTCACCACCGACTAAGGCTGCGCCTGCAAGCTCACATCCTTTTCCTATGCCAGTCACGACATCGGCAGCCATATCAACATTAAGGTGACCTGTGGCGTAGTAATCGAGGAATAATAATGGCTCAGCACCTGCAACCACTAGATCGTTGACGCACATGGCGACTAAATCAATACCAATGGTGTCATGCTTATTTAGATCCATCGCCAGACGCAGTTTGGTGCCGACACCATCTGTTCCTGAAACCAGAACAGGCTTGCGATAACCCTCAGGGATTTCACAAAGTGCTCCAAAACCTCCCAAACCTCCGAGGACTTCAGGGCGTGCTGTGCGTTTAGCAACGCCTTTAATGCGCTCAACTAGCGCGTTTCCAGCGTCGATATCGACACCCGCATCTTTGTAACTTAGTGATGTTTTTGCAGAATCAGTAGACATGGATTATCCGACCTTTAGACCACGGATGGAAAGAAATTCAGCTGCTAAGTTTATCAGGTTGATGGTGGCTGGGCTATTGTGTGTTAAAGTTGTTAGTGACTTTATAGATTTTTTTTAACTAAGAAACTAGGCGTCCAAGCATGTCAAAAAGACTTCCAGCAAGGATTTACCTGTGTATTAGACCTATATTCGTGGCTCTATTCTTAATTCTGAGCAGCCTGCCTGCGATGGCTGATACTGTGTTGGTCTGGTTAGCAGAAGAGAGAGCCGGTGTCAGAGAAGTTGCACCTCAATCCCACCCTATCATTCGAGAGTTGCGTGCTCAGGTGGAATCGCCGATCAGTGTGTTAATTCCACTCATGGATTTGACGGATCAACTGTTTATCGATGCAGACATTTTTATGGCGTGGCGATCAAGAAGCGATCCTGAATGCCTCTGCCCGTTACTCCAGTTCGAGGATCTTGGTGGGTCGGGTGATAGAAGGTGTGCGTCCCGTTACAGAATGGATTCTATGGACATCTGGTGATCGAAGCACCTTAACAACACAGGGTGACTGGTCGGAACAAGTGAATCAGTTGTTTGCTGCTCTAAATCCAACACTAGGGTTGGATCAATTGTTGGGTGAACCCATACAACAGCAAGATGCGCAGCCGATCAATCTGGCACCACTACCCGGAATCCAAGGTTATCATGTCACTATTTTTGACTTGATTATGCCCACGGATTTTTTAGATGCCACTTCAGTTTTACGTGAAATGTTTGGTCAGAATTCAGTTAGAATGATCAGCTTTAACTCAGGTATTCTGCAAGTGAGTATAGATTTCGAGGGTTCAGCCAATGCCTTACAGCGCGAACTGGCTGCTTATTCTCGTCTAGCGGCAAGATCAGCAGAAGGTCGATTGGAATTTACCTGGAACTAAAGCATGTCTGACGTGAGTTTTCCGGTTCAATACCCTTAGGTATTTCTTTGCGTGAAGAAGCGCGTTTCGAAAACTATCTACTGGGTGAAAATGGACTCTTGTGCGAGTCGTTAAAGCGGTCTGCGTCAGGGCAGGGCGAGCAGTTGATCTATTTATGGGGGTGGATAGTTCCGGACGTTCGCATCTTCTTCAGGCGGTATGTCATTATGCCGATGCAGAGGGGCATCATGCCGCTTACTTACCGATGTCCGAACTGATTCAATTTGATCCGACCATTTTTGACGGCTTGGAACAGATGGATCTTGTCTGCATTGACGACATCCACTTGATAGCCAGTCTTCCCGACTGGGAAGAAGCGATGTTTCATTTGTT
Source organism: Nitrincola sp. (assembly GCA_021208565.1). Taxonomy (GTDB): domain Bacteria; phylum Pseudomonadota; class Gammaproteobacteria; order Pseudomonadales; family Balneatricaceae; genus Nitrincola. The sequence goes on along the minus strand of JAJOJN010000126.1, from coordinate 9,005 downwards.
TAATCGTTTACGTGCGGCTGATGTACCACTCATCGTCGCCGCGTCAGATATCCCAACTCATCTCAATCTGAGTCTACCTGATCTGATTTCGCGGCTTCAGTGGGGATTGGTTTTTCATGTTCATCCGATTCAAGAAGATGAGAAAATTAAAACCCTTAAAGATCGAGCGAAAAGTCGAGGCTTTGAGCTCAGTGATGAGGTGTTGCGATACATTATGCACCATGGAAAACGAGACTTAACAGATTTATTGAGTGTGTTGGATCAGCTTGATCATGCGTCATTGAGTGCTCATCGTCGAATTACCGTGCCATTTGTAAAGCAGGTGATGGGGTGGTGACTGTGAAGAATGTGGCAGCGGATGAAGATGCAGCGCTCAGATTCGGTGGAATTCAACGTTTATACGGTCAAAGTATCAGCGACTTTTATCGCCAGTCACATGTGATGGTGGTTGGCATTGGTGGTGTAGGGTCATGGGTGGCTGAAGCGCTGGCTCGAACGGGTATTGGTGAGATCAGTCTAGTGGACTTAGATGACATCTGTATCAGCAATGTTAACCGCCAAGTACATGCAACCAGTGACACGATTGGTATGATGAAAGTTGAAGTCATGGCTAAACGACTTCAATCCATCAATCCCTATTGTCAGGTGCATGCTCATGCCGCGTTTATCCAAGCCAGCAACCTTGAGGCATTGATCACGCCTGATATTCATTATGTGGTTGATGCGATCGATAATGTTCGAGATAAGGCGGCTTTAATCGCATGGTGTAAACGTCGCAAGATACCCATTGTGACAGTGGGTGGTGCCGGTGGGCAGATCGATCCTACACAGATTCGGGTTGCCGATCTCACCAAAACATCACAAGACCCACTGGCATCAAAGTTGCGTTCAGTACTGAAGCGACATTATGGGTTTAGTAAAACCGAAAAGTTTGGTGTCGATTGCGTCTACTCGACAGAGCAGTTGCGTTATCCTCAACCTGATGGATCCACGTGTCACCGTAAACCAGAAAGCGATGGCCCTACTCGCTTAGACTGCGCGGGTGGTTTTGGTGCCTCAACCTGCGTCACGGCCACCTTTGGTTTTGTTGCTGTAGCGCATTTACTCAAAAAAATGGAAGCTCGTTTTATCCGGCTTCAAAAACAAACATCTTGATTGATCAAAACAGAGGTTCCTTGGGAATGAAGCACCTTCGCTCACTTGTAGTTTTTAGTTTGTTGTTGGTTTTTTTTAGTAGGGTGTTCAGAATCAGAACCTACCGATCCAATTAAACGCATCGAAGGGAGTATATTTGGTACTTTTTGGATGGTCAGTATTGCGGATGATGTCAGCGAACAAGATCTGAAAAAGCTGCAAGAGGGTGTTATCGATACCTTGAATCGTGTTGACTGGCAAATGTCGACTTGGAAGCCAGAATCAGAGTTGATGTTATTAAATCGTTACCCTGTTGATCAGTGGTTAGATCTTTCACCCGAGTTGATGAAGGTACTGACTATTAGCCAAGAGATTTCAGCCCTCAGTGGGGGTGCATTTGATATCACGGTAGGCAATTTAGTGAACTTGTGGAGCTTTGGTCCAGAGCAAAGACCCAACAGCATTCCTGATGCGAGCGAGATCGAAGCTCGTCTAGAGACAGCAGGTTTTGCAGGATTAGAACTGAATCATGAAACTCAACAAGCGCGTCGGACAGCAGACTTTTTTTATCGACCTATCAGGTGTGGCTAAAGGCTTTGGCGTTGATGAAGTTGGTCGATACCTGCAATCACAAGGGTTGCAGAACTTTCTGGTCAACATAGGTGGCGATCTTCTAGCCATGGGGCAACGCGAACCTGATGTCAGCTGGCGAATTGGTATTGAGCTTCCACACAGTGGTATGCAGGTCGCTCATCACATTATTCCTGTAAGAGATATGTCGGTGGCAACTTCTGGTGATTATCGCAACTACTTCGAAGAAGATGGACGCCGTTTCTCCCATACCATCAATCCTAACACTGGCTGGCCGATCGATCATCATGTGGCATCGATTACCGTGTTGACTCCTGAAAACGTTGATGCCGATGCTTGGGCAACTGCATTGATGGTATTAGGACTTGAAGGGTTAGCTTTAGCGGAAGAGCAGAATCTTAAAGTGCTCATGTTAGAGAAAACGGATGAAGGTTGGAAAACTCACCTGACCCAAGCGTTTGCAGACTACGTAGGTGAAGAGAAAGTACAAGAGTTACTGCAAACTCAATAGCATCTTTGATCCCCAGGTAGAAAAAGATGAACAAGATAAATCCTGAAAAGCTGTTGAACAGCAAATGGACGGCTTGTGTACCCAAGCAAAAAGAAAAACACTTCATCGTGACAGCGTTGATTCGTGATGAGGAAGAGCAGATAGTTTCCTGCGTTTTGCAGGCCGTCATGACCCGAAATGACTATACAATGGATTGGAACTTGCTGAAAAACAATGAAAATTGGTTAATGGGCTGGAAGTGACTGGCACTTTTTGTTCAGAGAGCAAATAAGACAGTTTTGTGACGTTTTAGCGTACTTTATTGACAAAATATGCCATTTTTCAATATATTATACATATCTTGATGGTCTAATTAGAGGATTTCCATGGACCCTAGCCGATGTTTTGTAAACATCAATAACGACAAATTTTCTGCTCTACGTAAGCCCCTCAGAACTACTGATTTCTAATTGAAAGTCGGTCTGATGGGCTTGAGCCCGTCTTGGAGACTGACGATGAATTACACTGAACTCACCGAAGCGCTTCGCCTTGCTATGGAAAAGCAAGACAGTGTTGCCATTGAATCGCTCGTTGCAGAGTTTCAACCCGCTGACCTTGCTGAATTTCTCCATGACGAAGAGATAGATGTCTCGCTAAAACTGCTTGCTCATTTAGAAATTGAAGAGCGTGCAGAGGTATTTGGTTATTTGCCGCTAAACACGCAGTTCGATGTGTCTGAAGAGATGACAGCGGAGGGATTGGCGCAACTGCTCAACTGCATGGAGTCGGATGAGCGTGCCGACCTTTTCAACCTGATGGAGGAAGATCGCCAAACTGCCGTGCTCAAGTTGATGGCGAAGGAAGAGCGTGAAGACTTGCGTCGCATGGCCTCTTATGAGGAAGGAACCGTTGGGGCGATCATGACCAGTGATTATGCCAGTGTTCCGGTGACCGATACGGTGGTCCAGGCACTGGATAAAGTTAGAAAAACAGCGCCTGACGCGGAAACCATCTATCAAATATACGTGTTGGATAAGCTGCATCGACTGGTCGGTACGGTTTCACTCAGAGAGCTCATTGTCAGTCGTCCGACGGCCTTGGTCAGTGATTTGATGGAAACCGATCTGATCACCATGTCGCCGGATGATGAACAGGAAGACGCAGCAAAAATGATCAGTCGTTACGACTTGTTGGCACTTCCTGTGATCGACAATCAACAGCGCTTGGTCGGTATTGTTACCTACGATGACGCGATGGACGTTGCAGAGGCAGAGGCGACTGAAGATATCCTAAAAGGGGGTTCGGTCAGTGGTCTAGAAGGCAGTATCAAGGAAGCATCAAAGTTTATGCTTTATCGCAAGCGTATCTTTTGGCTTCTGTTATTGGTATTTGCCAATATCTTTACCGCAGCAGGTATCGCTATCTACGAAGATACCATCGCCAAATATGCGGTGTTGGTATTCTTTATGCCATTATTGATCGGTAGTGCGGGTAACGCAGGCTCTCAGGCGTCCACCTTGATGGTGCGTGCCCTGGGTACAGGCGATGTTGTCTTATCAGATTGGGCCAGGTTGTTTGGCCGAGAGATCATCATCGCCCTTGCACTAGGCCTAACCATGGCATTTGCAGTAGCTTTTATTGGTCATTTCCGGGGCGGCTATGATATTGCTCTGATTGTCGCGCTAAGTATGGTGTCCGTCGTCATGATGGGTAGTCTTCTGGGCTTGAGTTTGCCCTTTGTCTTAAAACGCGTGGGTTTGGACCCTGCAACGGCGAGCGCACCGCTGGTCGCAACAATTGCGGATGCGGCGGGTATCTTGGTGTACTTTGGTATCGCGACGGCGGTTTTGGGGCTTTAGATTAAGAAAAAGCTCATCCCAATCCTGAAAAAACATCCTTCACGTGCATCCATGCACTCCAGGGTGTAAGTGCATCCATGCACAAAAAAAAAGCCCCTCCGAGGAGGGGCAAGCAAAGTGCATACAACTCAGGAAGAGTTGAGAGATGGGATGCGATTAGATGAATCTATAAAGAGTCAGCTTTTCGCGTCCTGAAGCTCAGGACAATTTAAAGATAGTTCATTTTTGTGCATTGCACAATAGGGAATTCCCTTATATTAGATTTTTTTAATTCTAAACAGTGACTAATTTATTAACCTGGCTTTCTGAAAGGGTGAGCCTTATAGGTTCCCATCACTCTCACTTCGCTGGCAAAGAAGTTTAATTCTTGTAAAGCGTGCTGCATCGCTATTTGGTGTGGATGCCCTTCAATATCCAAGTGAAAACTCGATACTTGCATGGTATCTGAAGCCATGTAGCTCTCCAGTTTGACCATATTCACGCCATTGGTCGCAAATCCACCCAGAGCCTTGTATAAAGCTGCTGGAATGTTGCGAACACGGAACATCAACGTGGTGATATAAGGCTGACCCTCTTCAAAAGCCGGCATACGGCTCTCTTTAGCAAGAATCATAAAGCGTGTCGTGTTGCCACTAATATCCTGAAAGTTTGGATTTAACACCTCAAGATCATAAAGCTCAGCGGCTAAGCTAGAAGCAATCGCCGCATGACCAGGCTGACGATTTTCAGCCAGTTCATGAGCAGCGCCTGCGGTATCCAGTGCAGCGATGGGTTGAATGCCCAGTTTTTTAATATTGCCATCGCACTGAGCCAAGGCCTGTGGATGAGAGGAAACGGTACGAATATCCTCTAGCTTGGTACCTGGTAACGTTAATAAGCAGTGATTGACTGGCTCAAAATGTTCGCCAATGATATGCAGTTGTGTTTTGGGCATGAGACGATAAATCTCTTCGACTCGCCCAGCGGTTGAGTTTTCCAGCGGAATCATCGCTAAACGAGCATCCCCACGTTCAACCATAAACATCGCTTCGACAAAACTTTCGCAGGCGTGTGCGCGTAATTCAGGGTGAACTCGACAACAGGCCAAATGAGAATAAGCCCCTTCGTGCCCTTGGTAGGCAATAACATCGTTGGTTTGCGTCATGATGGTTCGTCTTATCCAATAACTCGTTCATAAAGAGGCTATTATTACACAGAGTTTTAGGAATCACGATCAGCCTTTGAACTCTGACGCAACAGCGCCTATTATGGCGTCTTTTACAATAGGTAGTAGAGGATATCAGCTTGTCTCAGACTGAGTTTTTGCCCGGCCAAAGGTGGATCAGTAACACCGAAGTGGATCTGGGACTGGGTGTCGTTGTTGAGTCAGCCAATCGTCGTGTAGAGATCAATTTTCCCGCTATTGGTGAAATAAGAACCTATGCCATCGACAATGCACCCTTAAGTCGCGTTTGCTATGAAGCTGACGAAGAGATACATACAGATGATGGTCGAGTGCTACGCGTTAAAGAGCGTTTAGAGCATAACGGCTGCTTTATTTACATCGCTGTTGATGAAGACAACCAAGAAGTTGTGCTTCCTGAGCTGAACTTAGACAGTTCGGTCCATTTCAGTAAACCCCAAGAACGACTGTTTGCAGGTCAAATCGACCGACATGGTTTGTATAAATTACGGGTTGAAACCCTAGAGCATCGCCATCGTATCGAACAATCCTTAGCCTATGGATTGATGGGAGCGCGAGTGCAGTTGTTACCCCATCAGCTCTTTATTGCCTCAGAAGTGTCTTCAAGAGCAACGCCCAGAGCGCTGTTAGCAGATGAAGTGGGTTTGGGGAAAACCATTGAAGCCGGTATGATTTTGCATCAACAAATCATGAGTGAGAGAGCGAGTCGAGTGCTGATTTTATTGCCAGATTCGTTACTGCATCAATGGTTGGTTGAAATGCACCGTCGTTTCAATCTGACTTTCTCACTGTTGGATCAAGAGCGTTGCGAAGCGCTTGAGGAATCGGGGCAGGAGAATCCTTTCGAGTCGGCTCAATTGGTGATTTCTCCGATCTCTCTGATGACCAGAGATACCCTGCGTCTGCAACAAGCTGTAGATGCGGGTTGGGATTTAATGGTGGTTGATGAAGCACATCACTTAGGCTGGAGTCGTGAAGTGGTCAGTCATGCTTATCACTGTGTTGAACGCCTGGCCGATGCCTCCCACGGATTGCTCCTGCTGACGGCAACACCTGAGCAATTAGGTCCTGAAGGGCATTATGCACGTCTGAAACTGCTCGATCCGCAGCGCTATCCTGATCTTGATCAGTTTTTACAGCAGGAACAGCAATACTTTCACCTAAATCATATTGTCGGTTCTTTGGTAGAAGGTGGCGCTCCATTTTTACGTCAAGATCGTCATACTCAAAAAGAGTTGATTGCCCGTTTAGGGGAATCTGCGGTCAAAAAATGGCTAGATACATCCGAGCAAGATCAACCAGCTCTGTTAAATAAGATGATTAACGAACTCGTTGATCGACAAGGAACGGGACGTGTTCTGTTCCGTAATACACGTAAGACCGTCAAAGGCTTCCCTGAACGAAAGTTTTTCCCTTACCCCTTGGTCGCACCCAACTTCTTTCCTAAACAGGATGATGACCTGTCATTGGAAGCCTTGCTGCATCCAGAAAAACTTCTCGGTGAAGACTGGATCAGTATCGACCCCCGTGTGGCATGGTTACAGGATTGGCTGAAACAGAACAAACGTCAAAAAGTATTAGTCATCTGTGCTCATGCACAGACCGCCAGCGACCTTGACGAATACCTTAACTTGCGCGTTGGCATCCGCTCTACGGTGTTCCATGAAGGGATGAGTTTAGTCAATCGCGATCGCAGCGCGGCTTACTTTGCCGATCAAGAACTTGGCGCTCAAGTGCTCATCTGCTCTGAAATAGGCAGTGAAGGGCGTAACTTCCAATTTTGTCATCATTTGGTGCTGTTTGATTTGCCCTTAAGTCCAGATCTGCTAGAGCAGCGCATTGGTCGTCTTGATCGGATCGGACAAACGCAAGATGTTCACATCCATCTGCCTTATTACCGTCAAAGTCCTACAGAAGTGCTTATGCATTGGTACCATGAGGGTTTGGATGCCTTTGAGCGCGTTTGTGCGGTGGGTGACGCGCTCTATCATCGATTGGCACAGCCATTGAATCATGCGATGCGCCATCCGCTCAGAGAAAAAGCTTTGAGTGAACTTCAGCATGAGACCATCAATCAACGCACCGAACTCGAAAGTGCCTTGGCAGAAGGACGTGATAGCTACTGGAAATGAGTAGCTTCAATGCTGAACGTGCAAATGCCATCGTCAGTGCTATGCAGGATGAGGATAATATTGAACGTATTCAAACCTACGCCGAACGCTTATTTGATCGCTTTGGTATTACCCTTCAGCCTCATGGTCAGCATGGGTTAGTACTGCACCCCGGTGAACACATGCTGTGCCAATTGGTGGAGCTTCCAGAAGATGGCATGACACTCACCTTCAGCCGTGAAGAAGCGCTCCAGCGTGAAGAGATTGAGTTTATGAGTTGGGAGCATCCATTAATGATTGAATTAATGGAACTGCTCACTCACGGTGAAATGGGCAATAACGCTATCGCCACACTCAAATTGCCGGCATTACCGCCTGGAACTGTCTTATTAGAGGCGATTTTTGAGCTGAATATCACCGTTCCTAAAGCCCTGCAGCTGGCGCGTTACTTGCCCAGTGGCTATATACGAGTGCTATTAGACCCAGAGGGACGAGACTTAAGTGAGATTCTGGCTCATCAACCCCTTAACCAGTTGGCACAGCCGATCAAATTGTCTACTTCTCAGAATATGGTACGCATGGTCAGAGATAAGGTGTCATGGCAAATTAATCAGGCTCAACAGATTGCGGATGCGCGCTTGCCTAAACTGCGCGATCAAGCCTTAAACGCATTAGTGTCTGACAGAGAGGCCGCGTATCAACGACTAGAAGCCTTAGCCAAAGTGAACCCCGCTATTGATGAATCAGAGTTAACTGCTCATCAGGAAGCCACACAGATCCTTACAAAAGGATTGGAAAACGCAAGGCTTCGTTTAGATGCGGTGAGAGTAATCGTCGTTTCTGAGTAGAGACCAGTGATAATACAGGGGGATTTACCCCCCTGTATTAGAATTCCTAGGTGACTGACGAGCGCACCTGAAATTCAGGTTTTTTGAATTCACCTCCGTCAACAACATCACAAAAATGTTGTGCGGCCAGCCAAACATCTTCATAACTGAGGTATAGAGGAGTGAAGCCAAATCGTAATAAACCAGGTTCGCGATAATCACCAATCACGCCACGTGCAATCAGTGCTTGAACGATGGCAAAGCCATTTTCTGTATTGATTAAGGAGACTTGGCTGCCGCGCTTAGAAGGCTCTGGGGTAATATCTTGAATACCATGACGTTGAAGAACATCCGCCACGCAGGCTCTGAAAAGATCCGTCATTTGCAGACTTTTTTTGACGTAGTTGCGCATATCCACTTCTTTCCAAAGCAGTAATGAGGCTTCTAGTGAGCTATATATGAGCGCAGAATGAGTACCCGTTCTAAATTGCGTAACACCTGCGGCAGGACAATAATCAAGATCAAATGCAAACGGGGCAGCATGGCCATGCCAGCCGGTTAATGGTTGCCAACCTTTGTCTTGATGGGCTTTGTTCACATATAAAAAAACCGGGTGAGCCTGGGCCGCCATTAAAGTATTTGTAAGTACAACCGACCGCAAAATTGACGTTATTGCCGGCAAGATCTACTGCTAATGCGCCGACAGAGTGGGCTAAATCCCAAATAAATCTCAGTGCCATGCTGGTGGACTTTTTCAGTTGATCGCTTTCATGTCCCGCAGAACGCAGTCGATTAGTGCACATGGCTACA